>CALFWH010000030.1 GCA_937927985.1 uncultured bacterium
TATAAAAGAGAGTAAAGTGCTAATTTTCTTTCTTTTTTATTCATTTTAATGGACCAATCTCTTGGTTTTGGACCAAAAACTACTCCTCCTTTTCGCCATATGGGAGATCTTATAGATCCATGTCTAGCTCTACCAGTATGCTTTTGAGGCCAAGGTTTTCTACCCCCACCTCTTACTTCTCCTCTTCGTTTAGTAGAAGCAGTACCTAATCTCCTATTAGACCATTGCAAAACCAAATGACTATGGATATGCCCCATTGAAGGAGCTCTCTTAAATTCTATTAAAATTTTATCAATAGGATTCAACTTTTCAGATACTTCATATACTTCTAATTCTTTTAACATAAAAATTCCTCCTTATTTAATTCTTCGAGATTTTTACCAATGAGTTTTTAGGACCAGGTACACTGCCTTTAACTAAAATTATATTTTTTTCAGGTATAATATCTACTATTTGTAAGTTTTTTATGGTAACTTTCTCATTTCCATATCTTCCTGGTCTTCTTTTTCCTGGTCTAGTAGGCCCTATCCTAGAAGTAGCATTACTACCTGGTTTTCTGTGATGTTTACTACCATGAGACATTGGCCCTCTTGAAGCATTCCATCTCTTTATCATTCCAGTAAATCCCCTACCTTTGGTATAACCTGTAACATCAACCAATTCTCCTTTATTAAAACTACTTACATCTATAATATCACCTACTTTATATTTTGAAACTTCGTCTTTACTCATTCTTATTTCTGCTAATATTCTATATTTTTCTTGGACATTTTTAAAAACTCCGCTTAAAGGTTTATTTAATTTATCGGTTTTAATAAAGCCTATTTTCAGAGCATAATACCCATCTCTTTCTTGAGTTTTTATATCGATTACTTTACAAGGTCCAGCAAAAATAGCAGTTACAGGAATTAATTCTTTATCTACATAAACTTCAGTCATTCCTATTTTTATTCCTAAAATTCCTAATTTTTTCTCCTTCATAAAATCTCCTCCTTTACAAAGTTTTTATGAAAACTTCTACAGCAGCTGGTATTTCCATCTTTTTAATCTCTTCAATAGTTTTGGGAGTATAATTTACAAGATCAATTAATCTTTTATGAATTCTAATTTCAAAATGTTCTCCTGATCGTTTATCGACATGAGGAGATCTAGTAACACAAAAAACCCTTCTTTTGACAGGTAAATAAACTGGTCCCGAAATAGTTGCACCTGTACCCAAAGCTATATCAACTATTTTATTAACAGATTTATCAAGTAATTCATGATCCCAACTTAACATCTTTATTCTTAATCTTGGTAATTTTGACATAAAATACACCCCCATCTCTTTTTAACTATCAAATACTATTCAACAAAAACTTCAATAATCCTATCTATTTAATACTTCATTGATTACTTTTTCAAAATGAGTTGCAAGATATTCAATAGAGTACTTTTCTTCTATGTATTTACGATTATTCAATCCCATTTGCCAACGATCTTCAGGTGACATTTTAACTAACTTATAAATTCCTTCTGCAACATCAACAGGATCATTAGACATTAAAACTATTCCCCCTCTAGATTCTTCAACAGGATTATTTACAATATTTGCAGCAAAAACTATCGGACGACCCACAGCCATGTAATCGAATAACTTATTAGGACTAATACCAAAACGAAATAAAACTGAATCCTCCAAAGTAAAAAATAATATATCAGCTTGTGATAATTTTTCATAAATATTTTTTTTAGGCACTGGATCCTCAAAAAAAACATTATCTAAATTCAAAGAAGAAGCTTTTTTGACAAGTTTTGGTTTTTCTGGCCCATCACCTACAAATCTAAATTCAACCTCTTGCCATCCCTTTTGCTTAAAAACTAGAGCTACTTCCAAAAGTATATCAAGATTATTTGCTAAACCATGAGCTCCTGCATACATTACTACTAATTTTTCTTTCCGAAAATCCAATGGTTTTATTTGTGGCACTAAACTTAGATCAATACCATTTGGTATCCAAACAATTTTATCTTTTTGTCCCCCCTTATCCATAATATGAAGATGGGCTAACGGCAAAAGAGTAATAATACGCTGAGCTTTTCGGTAAAGATATCTTTCTATCTTTTCCAAAATCAATATAAAAGGATGATTAGCAGAAAAGTTACCTATATTTATCAATGTTTGTGGCCATAAATCCCTTACCTCAAGTATAAAAGGTACTTTATATCGCTTACTTAAAATTTCAGCTGCAAGAGCAGCAAAAAGATGTGGACTTGAACCAATAATTACATCTGGTTTTCCCAATATACTAATTTCTCTACTAAATAAAATATTTATCGAAAAAGATAACATATTTAAAACTCTTCTCAAACTATTTTCTTTATAGGGCAAAGTTTTTACCCAAAAAAAATGAACCCCTTCTTCTTCTTGCAAACGAAATAATTCATTTTTTTTCAAACGATTTTCTTTTCTTTTTAAATAATCAAAACTAGAAGCAATAATGAAAACGTTATGACCCTTATTTTTTAATACTTTTGATAAACTATAATGTCTTGTACCACCAGCACAATCAATCGGTAAAGCATAATGATTAATAATCCATATATTCATTATTTACTTGATCATGATTTACCTATTTTTGATTTTTCTTACTGGAACTCCGGCCCAAACTTCATAAGACGGTATATCACAATTTACAACAGCACCAGCACCAATAATTGCCCCCTTACCAATTCTAACCCCCGGTAGTATAATAGCTCCTGCACCAATATCAGCACCATCTTCTATAATAACCTCAGCAAATTTTAAAGGAGTAAAATAAACCGGTAATTCAATATCTAAAGCTTCATGCTGTGAAGTTAATATTATTACCCTTGGACCTATCCCTACAGCTTTACCAATTTTTAGTCCCCCAGCACTATGAATAAAACATTGAGGACCAATCCATGTATGATCATCAATGATCATTAAATTTTTATAATAACCCTTCAATATAGTGTAATGCCCTACATAAACATTATTCCCTATTTCAATATTTTCAGGATGGAAAACTAAAACTCCCTTCTCAAAAATTACTCCCTCTCCAATCTTCCTAAAACTTTTCAAATCAAAATTCCCATCTCCATGACTTTTATTTTTCTTAAATCCCTCAATTTTCATTCAAAACCCCCTTTAAAACATTAATCACCTGATAAACTTTTTCAATTTCCATTCCATTATAAAAAGGCAAAGCTATACTTCTGGAATATAACTCAAAAGCATTTGGATAATCATCTTCTTTATAACCATATTTTTTAGCATAATACTGTAAAATATGTACTGCATAAGTACCAATATTAACTTCAATCATATTATCTTGCAACAATTTTTGCAATCTGTTTATATTTTTATTCTTTAAATACATAACAAAAGCTTGCCATACAGAAGTACAATTAGGTAATATTTTTTGGAATTGAATATTTGAAACATCACTAAGATAGTCTATATAAGTCTTAGAAAGTACTTGTCGTTCTTCAATAATTTTTTTTATTTCTTTCATTTGAATTATACCCAAAGCAGCTTCAATTTCATTCATCCTATAATTAAATCCAGCTAAAACAAAATCTTTTTGATTTCCATTTTCCAATATTCCGTGATTTCTTAAAATTCTTATTTTATTTGCTAATTCATCATCATTTGTTACTATTATACCTCCTTCAGCTGTAGTAACAATCTTACGGGGATGAAAACTAAAACATCCCAAATGCCCAATTGTACCACATTTTTTCCCTTCAAAAACAGCTCCCAAAGCGCCTGCAGCATCTTCTATAACCCATAGATTATATTTTTTAGCTATCTCCATAATTTTAGCCATATTTGCAGGATTACCAAAAAGATGAACTGGAATAATAGCTTTAGTTTTATGAGTAATGGAATTTTCTAATTGATCCACTGCCATATTGTAAGTTTCCAAATCCACATCTATTAGTACTGGCTTTGCACCTACCAACTCTACTACATTAGCAGTAGCAGGAAATGTGTAAGCGGGCACTATAACCTCGTCTCTATTACTTATTCCAAGAGCTACAAGAGAAAGATGTAAAGCAGCCGTACCTGAACTAACAGCTATGGCATGTTTCACATCCAAATAATTCGCTACTTGATTTTCTAATAAAGAAACATATTTACCTTGAACAAATAAACCACTATCTATGATTTCCTCAATCAAATTCATTAGATTATTCTTATCTTTTAGATATGGTCTAGAAAGTTTTATTAATTCCATTTATATTAATTTATTTTTGTACCACTCTATAGTTTTTTTAAGTCCTTCATTTAAATCAACTTTGGGATGAAAACCTAATAAATTCCTAGCTTTTTCAATACTTGGAATTCTCAATTCAACATCTGCATAAAGTTTAGGTACATGAATAATTTTAGAAGAAGAATTAGAAAGGTGGATAATTTTTTCAGCTAATGATAAAATAGTTATAGTTCCTCTAGGATTGCCAATATTAAAAACTTCCCCTATTGCTTCCTCTTTTTGTAAACAAAGAATAATTCCATCTATCATATCATCAATATAGCACCAAGAGCGAATTTGATCTCCATCTCCATGAATTATTAGATCTTCATTTTTAATAGCCCGAATAATAAAGTGATGTATTGCTCCTTCACCTACCTGTCCTGGACCATAAACATTAAAAGGACGGATAATAACAGATCGAAGTCCAAAATGTTTATGATAAGAATATATGAAATGTTCACCAGCTATTTTACTTACAGCATAAGTCCAACGGGCATGTCCTACAGGTTGCAAGTTAGTAGAATCTTTCTCTTGCACTTTAAAAGCATTTACTCCAAAAACTTCACTAGTAGAAAAATTTATAAATCTTTCAATTTTATTCAAAATTTGCATATCTTCAAGAGCTTTTAGTAAATTGTAAAGCCCTATTATATTAATCTTCATAGTATCAACAGGATTCTGAATTACAGTATCAATACCAGCAATTGCTGCCATATGTATCACTATATCTACATCCTTTACAATACTTTTCCTTAAAAGATCATAATCAAGCACATCCCCCTGAATAATATCTAAATTTGGATGATTATCCAATCCTAAAGATTTTAAAGAATTACGTTTAAAATTATCATAAACAACGATTTTATTATTATTTATTATTCTCTTAATAAAGTTACTACTAATAAATCCAGCCCCACCTGTTATAAAAAATTTCTTACCTTTTATCATTTTTTACTCATCAATAATGTTTTTTGTTTTAGTATTTTATATATATATTCTCTAACAGATTCATAAGTATAGTTTCTGTATGCAAACTCAAAACCCTTATCTGCATAGTATTTTATCTTTTCTGGATTATCTAATAAAAATTTTAAGTTATCATATATCTGCCAATATTTTGTTATTAACCATGCATCTTTACTATCTTCTGGTAAACCCTCTTCTATACTCGGATCTGCAGACATCAAAACCGCACAATGATTCGCCATCGCCTCTATCCCAAAAACACAAATCGTAAAACCATAAAAGTGATTCAATACAATATGAGATGTCCTTAAATGCTCCAATACAACTTCATTAGGTACATTCTGTAACTCTATATATTCAAATTTATACCCTTCTTCCCTTAATCTCTTTATAGCTGCTCTTACTAATGTTGTACCCTTTACTAATGGATTAGATGGAGCATGTAATATCTTTATTACTTCCATTTTTCTAAACTTCTCTTCATTCCTATAGAATTTATCTTTATCATACATATACGGAAACACAAATTGCTCACTCTTTAGATACGAAATTTGATCATATTTAAAATTAAAAATAACATCAGCATATTTTTCTGCTATACAGGCTGCATCTTTTTTTTCTTCCTCATACTCTTGATTTAAATAGTAACTATTTTGTAAACCTACATAATAAACAAAATGATCTAATCCTTTCTCTTTTACAAATTCCATTGTTAGCTTCGGTGATCTTATATCATCTCCACAAAACATACATACTATCTTTTTGTTTTTCGATTTTAAAAACTTAAAATCCCATTCCCTGTCTAACATAAATCCTGTGCTCCAAATATACCAAAAATGAGTATGCTTATTTGCTAAATATCCTAATAATACCGGACCATATACTAACCTTAAAAAATCTCTCTTTTTTATTTTTTTTATTCTTTCTAAATTCAAAGAATAATTATATTTAAAATTATAAAACTTATTATTATAAAAGCAAACAGTTTCTGAAGGTTGTAATACTTTTCCTAAATTATATATTAATCCTGCTATTTCATCTACTCCAATTACCCAACTAATTCCTTTACTTTTCTTTACAAAAAACTTTGTTAAATAATACGTTAAATACAATAAAAAATACTGAAAATATTTCTTAATTTTTTTTGAACTTAAAAGTTTTGTGGAAGAAACTTTTTCAAACAATCTTTTTAAATTTATATTCATGATTAAATTATTTTAGGCAGAATGATAATATTTTATTTACTATTTTTTGGGCTGCTTTACCTTTACCGTAAGGTAAGTAGTACTTTTTACCTTTATTAAGATTAAAAACTGCTTTTATAATTTTTTCTTTTTGGGTACCAGCTAGAGTATTCCAGCCTAATTTTACAGTCTCTATCCATTCCGTTTCCTGTCGTAATGTAATACAAGGCACTTTTAGGAAAAAAGCTTCTTTTTGAACCCCTCCTGAATCCGTTAATATTACTTTAGAGTTCGCTTCAAGTAAAATCATATCTAAATAAGATATAGGTTCTATAAGTAAAAGGTTAGAAGGCAAAGAAAAATCAGAAAATATAGTATTGATAACTTTTCTTGTTCTTGGATGAACAGGAAAAACTACTGTTAACCCATTATTTGCAATTTCTACTATAGCAGAAAAAATAGAATTAAATATTTCAAAATTAGTAGTGTTTTCTTCTCTATGAATAGTAACAAGAGCATATTCTTTAGGTTTTAAATTTAGCTTTTGAATTATAGTATGATCTTTATTTTTTGCAATTTCTAACGTTATTAATAGGGTATCATACATAACATCTCCAACTAAATATACTCCTTTTTTTATTCCTTCTTTTTTAAGATTTTTTACAGCAGTCTTAGAAGGGCAAAAGAGGTAAGTTGATATATGATCTGTTAATATTCTATTTATTTCTTCTGGCATAAGTTTATTATAACTTCTTAGTCCTGCTTCGATATGGGCAATGGGAATATGAAGTTTTACTGCTGCTAAAGCACCAGCAAGAGTTGAATTAGTATCTCCGTACACAATTACAATATTAGGTTTTTCTTTTAATAATACCTCTTCTATTTTTTTTAACATCGTACCTGTTTGATAACCATGCGTACCTGATCCAACTTCAAGATTATAATCAGGTTCAGGAATTTGTAACTCATCAAAAAATACCTTATTCATTAAATAATCATAATGCTGCCCAGTATGAATAATAAGATGCTTAATTTTATAAGAATTATTGATTGAACTATTAATTGCTTTTACAATTGGAATCAATTTAATAAATTGGGGTCTTGCACCAACTATACTTGCTATTTTAATTGTATCACCTTTTAAAATCATTTCTTTATACTTTCTCGCCAAATAAGCTCGTATTTTTCTTTTATTTGTTCAATGGAAAGATTAGAATTAAAAACATCATTAAGAAAATTCTTAAAAATATTACTTCTTTGCACTGGATCGGGAATAAACTCATAAAAATATAAATCAAATACTTTACTATATGGAAATATTTTTACCATTTCTTTTTTAACTTTTGATATTAGGCTATCATTATCTGAAGTATCGTAATTCCCTTTTACACTTGGTAAAACAGGTACAAGCTTAAAAAATTCATTTTGATTTTCAAAGTTAGTTAAAAATTTTATAAATTTAATAGAATTTTGAATTCTTAAATTATCTTTATTATTAACTATACATAAACTCATAAGAGTTACGGGGTAATTTGAAAATGGGAATAAGGAAACATCTGTAACGCTATAAAGCTTTGGATCCTCTTTTTTTATTCTAAATAAAAATTGGGGGCCTATTAAAATAGAAGCTACTTTTTTATCTTTATACATAGAATAAGCCACCTCAACTGAAGAAACCCAAAAACCAGACGGTAAATACTCTCTGTTTTTTCTTAGTATATCAAAAAACTCCATAACTTGGTTACTAAATGGATTTTTAGGATTTTCTATCAAGGACAAACCTAACATATCTTGCTCAAACTTTATAAAAGGATAAAAAGCATATACTCCCTTACTATCTTTAATAATCTTCAGTAATTTAAAGAATTCTCTGTAATTATTTATACTATGCTTAGAAAAATCAAAAATTTCTTTATTATAAACTAACATTTTAGTAGATGAATACCAAGGAATAGTTATTAATTTACCATTAATTTTACATCCTTCAATTAAATTAGGATAGTAATTTTTTTCAATAGTTTCATCAAAATGTATTATTAATTCTTGCTTATATAAACCAGCTGCTAACTGAGGATTTACGTTAATAACATCAGGAGAAACCTCACTTCTATAAGAAGTAAGAATTTTTTGATATATAGAATCTATGGGATAATCTTGCCATTGAACTTTTACTCCATACAAATCTTCAAAATTTTTAATAACTTTTTGAATATAATCAGTAAAATAGGGTTTTAAAGAGGAAGACCAAAAAATAATTTGATTATTGTTTATTTCTTGTTTTTTTGAGCACCCCCCTAATAAAAATAAACCTAAAAACAATGCAAACAAAATAAATTTAAAACTATAATAATATTTCATTATTTTTGCCTCCCAATTTTCTAAATTCATAGTATTTTATAAATTTAGAAAAATAAATTTTTAACCTTTCGTAATGATTTTTTAAGTTACCAGTATTACTACCTTTAAAATTTCTTTCAGTCCAAAATATGTAAGGTATTGGAAATTCTTTTATACTATCTGTAAAATTCAGAATTTCAATCCAAAGATAAATAGGAAAATCATAAGAAAAATTAATATTTTCTTCGCTTTTGAAAAAAACAAGATTCTCATAAATACTGATTAATAAATTTTTATCATAGATTCTAAAGCCACAAAAAAAATCTGAAATTTTTATTTTATATAAAAATTCTAACAATTCCACCATTTTCTTATTTACTAAGTACCTGTAATAATTTTTATAACTTACCAAGTAGCTATTAAAAGAATACCTTGTACCAGTAACAAATTTGTATTTTCTTGATAAAGAAATAAGAAAGTTAATATAAGAAGGTAAATGTTGAAAATCACAATCTATCGTTAAAATTTTATCATATTCTCTATTCATACCGAATTCAAATCCTTTTAGCAGATTATCCCCATAACCCAAGTTAGATTCATTAAAAACAAAAAAAATCTTATTTTTAAAATAAACCGATAAATTTTTTTGAATATAATGAAGTATTTCTCTTGTTCCATCATTTGAAAAATCTTCAAGTAATAAAAGGTGAGTATCTCCATTGATAAAGTTCAACATATTTAAAATAAATTTACTAACGAATTTAGCTTCGTTATATATTGGGCATATAACAAGATATTTCATAATTTTTAAATTTCTTTATTTAATTTTTTTAAAGTTCTATATATTGGCTAATTTCTTGTAGGTCCTCAAGGGTTATACTTTTTATTCTTAGAAGTTCTTTAATATTGGTAAAATTTCCATTTTCTTCTCGATATTTAATAATTTCTTGAGCTACTTTTTTAGAGATACCGGGTAATTTAGATATTTCATCAGCATCAGCAGTATTGATATTTATTTTTATATTAGATTTTTTGGGGTAGATTCTTATCATATCTTCATCCCTAAGTTTTTTAGCTAAATTTATGGAGTTTAAGTCTGCAGTATTTTTAAGTTTAGCTAAAAATAAAGCATCTTGAATTCTTGCTCCTAAAGGTAATTCATAAACCCCTGGATTCTCAACTTCTCCACAAACATAAACTTTTATACTAGATGTTTTATAATCTTTTTTATGAAATATATTACCAAAGATTAAAATATATACTACAACAACGAAGAAAAGAATTAAAAGCAAATTATTAATCTGTGAGTATAAAAACGATAGGAGTTTGTTGGTCATCATTCCCCTGAGGATTAGTTTTTAATTTCTCTATTACTAAGTTATTATAATTCTGGTTTGTACCTCCTAAAATATCAACCTTCCCCAAATCATTAGAATCAACTACATAAATTTCAAATAACTTATCAAGATTGTGAAAATTTAAATTTTGATTTTGAGTTATAGAATTAACTAGATTTTTCTTAATTTCATTAGCAAATTCTGTAGGTTTTTCTGGAGCAAGTACAACAAATTTATCATATGGTCTTATTGTGCCTCCAGCATCATCAACTGCAGCAGCTTTTCTACCAGCAAAAACATAAAACAATCCCCTAATTCCCAAAATCTTTCCAATTATACCCATATAAAGAGAAATATAAAACCTTAAAAAACCTATATCTTTAATAACTAAATCCAAAGCATACGGGCTTGATAAAGAACTATCTTGATCAAAATAATGATTAAAAATTTGAGAAAATTCGGAAGGAAGTATTTGGAAAACACTTTTTGCCCTACCTTGAATGATTGCAACTAAACTTTCTGCTATACATATCAAAACCTTTTTATTAAATTGAGTAAAATCAAAAACATTAAAATCTTTTACAAAATTAACTAACGCCATAGATATTAAAGAAATTAAGTAATCTTTAGTATCATAATGAGTAATTATGGGAGTTTTTAAGCAAAAAATATCTTCAGTTTTCTTTAAGATCTCATATTTAAACATTTCAAAAGATTGTGAATGATGATAGTTTTGACCACTTTGAGTATTTTGATTATCTTGATTATCTTGATTGTTTGAGTTATTTAAAATTAAGCTATCTAATTTATTTAAATTAAATTCTTTATAAAGGTATCTAATTGGTTTAAGATCATAGTAACAAACATTAATAGCCAGAGTTTGAATATTTTGGTGTTTAGGTAATTGTAAATTTACCCAGAAACTTTCTTTTTTATTTTTTTTTAAAATGATAGTGTCGAAATAGAAGTCTTTTTGATTATAAATAATTTTTTTGTTATGATTTATAGGGGGTAGAAGATAGGCTTGACAATCTAAGATTATGGAATGAAAATCTCCTTTATTTTCCAATTCGAACTCTATCGATATATTTTTTATATTATCTTGATTAGTTTGAATAATTTGCTTAAGATTGATGTTTAAATTAGAATTTTTTCTGGTAAAATAAAACCAGAAAGCTATAAAAAAGGGTAAGGATATTATAAAAACGATAATGAATATTAGATATAGCATTTAGTGGGTTTATCTAGGCTGTTTTGGATTGGTAAATATTTTTACCTTCGACTATAGCATCGGTTAACTTACCAACCATATACTGTACAGATTTAAAGGCATCATCATTTGAGGGTATAGGTAGATCTACTAAATCTGGATTACCGTCAGTATCGACAATACCAACTACTTTTAATCCCGCTTTCTTTGCTTCTTCTATTGGTATTACTTCTCTTCTAACATCAACAATTAAGACTATATCTGGTAATCTATACATATCTCTTAATCCTTCATATTCTATTTGCAAAAATTCTAATTCTTTTTGATATTTTTTAGCTACCTTTTTGGGGAGGTTGTTCATTATTCCTTCATTAAACATTTTCTCTAATTGTAACATGTAATCTATTCTGTTTCTTATAATATGAAAATTAGTAAATAATCCACCTATCCATTTTTCTACAACGAAATGAATATTTGCTTTTTTAGCTTCGTTTTTTATTATCTCGCGAGTATGTCTTTTAGTCCCAACAATTAGAAAAGATTTACCTTGTGAAGCCATATCTTTTAGGAAGTAATAGGCTTTAGTGAGTTGTAATACTGTTTTAGCTAAATCTATGATATATATTCCTCCCCTTTTAGTAAAAATGAATTTTTTCATTCTTGGGTTCCATTTTTTAGTGGGGTGTCCAAAATGACAGCCGTTTTCTAATAGTTCTTTTACTGTTGTTATCATTAAAATTCCCTCCTTTAAACTTTAAAAAATCCTTATTTATGTTTATTCTACAAAGACTTTTAAAAACCCTTTATAAAAACTATTCCTACACTATTTCTTTGATTACTATATGTTTTAAAACTAACTCCCAAAATACCGTATTTCAATCTAATTATTATCCAATCTATAGAATAGTACCAACTATAATCAAGTTTGGTTAGTTCCTGTTTAAAATACCTACTAAAATAAGTGACAAAGATATTAGGAAAAATTTCCCTTTGAACGGTTAATCCCGACAAAGAAAAAGAAAAATAATCAACTATTTCACTATTATAAATACTTAATCCCAAATTCGTTTGTAGATTAGAATTATTATTCTGTTGATTTTGCTCTGATTGAAGTCCAAATTGTTCTAAATTGAAATTAGAAAGATCACCTTTTAATATACTAACTCTATAATCAAATATACTTGAAGATATTTTTTGTAAAACAGCATATAAACTACTTTTACCATTTATGAAAGATAAATCTCCTTGCAGAATCCTATAATTACCATCAATCATATTAACAAATCCCTTTTTAGATACTAACTTCCCTGTATACTGACCATTTATATATTTAATATTACCGCTAAAAACTATATCTAAAAAAAGATTTTTAAATTTAACAGAATCAAAAGTTAATACTAAATTAGTTTTAAAATTTAAATTATTTTTTGATAAAAATTTATATCTTTCATATTTCAGTACTCCTTTTTTTACAAAAATATTACCATAAATCGACCAATTTTTTATATCGGTACTTACCAAAAGATTTATATCTAGATTACCTTTATCATAGTAAAACATACCAAGATTTATTTTATTTAGTTTACAAACAAAAGAAGCAAAATTACCATCAAAACCAACTTTAACATCAGAATCATTTATCTTTATAGTAGGAGAAATTAAAAATCTATTCCCCAAAATTAGTTTACCATTTAGAAAAATATTATTATCTAGTAGCTTAAATTCAAAGTTATCAAATAAAAATTCAAAATTATTTTTATAAAAATCAAGATTACCTTTAACTTTACCACTATAAGGAATGTACTCAGATAAGAATAAAGGTAAGGAATAAAATTCAATTTTCTCTAGTTTATAATCTAAAAGACTAAATTCAATTATACCTAATAAATCAAACTCGTTAACATAAATTCTTAAATCTTTTAGGTAAATTGAGTCTATATCCTGTTTAGATTCAGTTATGAAAATAGGTTTAAATTCAGCTTTATAATTAATTCCTTCCAAAATAAAAAATAAATTCATTTCTGTTTTATAGAAAAATTGCATATCATCTTTAGAAAAGATTAATTTTATTTTTTGAAAATCACTTTTACTTATGAATCTTTTTAAATTAGTTAACTTTGCATTTTGAAAATTTAATTCAAAGAATCCATTATGAATAACTTGTTTTACATAAGGTCTAATAATTCCAACAAGGTTATTAATTGTTTTTAAATCAAAAAATCTACTTATTTCCATAAGAGAAATATTAATAAATCCATCCAAATAAAGATCAGAGTTTTCCACAGTTGCTTTTATATTTTGTGCCGCCTTCCTATAGATACCGTCAACATAACTGTAATAATCCGATTGAATACTAAAATAAATCAATAAATTATCTATATTATCCCTTATAAACTCAACAAAATCTTTATCATTGTAAACTAATTTTTTAACATTTTCAGCACTAAATTTAAGGTTACTTTTCAATCCTTTTAGTTTATATTCCCTAAAAATCAATTCTCTTAGATAAAGATCCATATCCATACTAATATTAAATTTATCTAGATTCTTTTTCAAATTAAAATTTAGAAAAACTTTATTTACTTCATAATCCTCATTAAAATAAACCAAATTACTAAAATTCATTAATCTTAAAAAATTAGTATTCAAGAATAAATCAATATCGTAATTATTATCTAAACGTCTAAAAAATATTTTACCAAAATAATCAACCATATACTGATAAAAACCAATATTCAAATTTACATTCTTTACTAAGAAATAATTTGTTAGGTAACTATTTGAATTATTAATTGATTTTGAAAAATGTCTTAAACCCAAAGTAAAATCTCCATCTAAAAAAATATTGAACTTAAAAAAGTAGTCAATACAAATCCAAGATTCCTTTAAGTTAACTCTAAAAAAATAAATCTCATTTTTATCTAAATTTTTATCTAAATCCTTATCTAAATATACAATGAAATTTGCTTTGATTCTATCAGTATATTTAACAAAAAGTTTATTAAAATTACCCATTAAATACTCTAAATCTGCTTTATTTAAATCAATATCAAAATTAATCCCTTTTTCATCGAGAATTTTAGTAACTTCAAACAATTTTTTTCCTTTATAATAAGAAGCAATCCATAACTGCAGATTGTTAAAAATTTTTTCATTAGAAATTTTTTCATTAGACAAACTAGCCCCAAACAATCTTAAATCCTTCCAAGTAAATTCTTTAACTATTCTATAGTCAAATAAAAAATTATCAAAAATTTTATTAATACCATAAATTTCAAAAACAATTTTATCTTGTAAATAAATAAATATGGGTAAATCTATTTTTATGTTGTTAATGAATCCATTTACAAATAAATTAAACTCTTTAGATTGGTGTATATTGAGAATTAGATTATTAATTCCAAAATTCCCAATATTTTTTTGAAAAATTTTAGTCTTGTAACTAAAAATTATATCCCTAACACTTGCTAAGAGGATTAATTCATTAGGTTTATATATTAGTAAATTATTATTTTCAAGTAAGTTACCCAATTTTTGATTACTAATTTGATTAACAAATTTATTCAATATACCAAAAATATTACTCCATCTATTATTTAGCAAGTCATAAACATAAAGTATTTTTTCAAAGTCAATCTTATAGTAAACAAAAAAATCTTTGTAATTGATAAATACAGTATTATTCTTAATTATAAATGAGTTATTATCATAAAAAAGGAAGCTTTCAACATTTACTAAATAGCTAATCAAATTATTCTTAATTAGACTATTCAAATTAAATTTTGAACGATTACTTTTTAATAAAAACAATATGTCTTTAATGTTTAAAGAGTTTAAATAATAAAAAAATCTTTTATTGTAAACATTCAAATCAAAACAATTTTGATACAAAGTGCCCAAAATCTTAAATTCTTTAAAATCTATCTGCAATGATTTAATTGAATTAATAAGCTCATTTGAATTGAGAATTTTTCTTAAATTGTTGTACAGAAAACTAAAATC
>CALFWH010000031.1 GCA_937927985.1 uncultured bacterium
ATGAATTTGTTTGAGTTAAGTAAATGGGCAAAAGAAATCCTCAGATTTAATATTATAAAATCTCAGTTTATTTTAGAAGGAAATATATATGATATTTATCCTATTGAAGCATCAATTATCAATTCTCAACAAAATGTTAATATTAGTACTCCTAATGGTAGTGAGGTTGGTGTGGAAAAACAGGTTTTAACTGTAAGGTTAATAGATTTTCTGGGAATATTACTAACAGAGTATGAGAAATATGATTTAGTAGTTTCTTTTGAACCAATTTTTGGATTTAAACTTGTTAAAGGTAGTTTAGATAATTTCAAAAAATTTGTTAAAGATAATCCGAATAAAGATGGTTATGTACCTGCTATTTTATCAAGAGCATATGAAGCAATAGAATCTATGGTTAATAATTCTGAACTTTATACAGCAGTTATATTAAATTTTTCAAGCAGATTAAGAGAGATTGCTGAAAGAGAATTAAATGAATTTTTATATAAAATGTTTAGATTATCATTAAATGCTTCTCCTAAAGTTATAAATAGAGATAATGCTTTACAGTTAGTACCTAAGTTCAATATTATCCTTTGGATTTTGGATAAGGAAACTGATTTGCCTGCTTGGTACACAATAGATAATCATAGGATAAAAGTTCTAAGTATCCCCAGACCTGATAATATTATTAGAAGGACTATAATTGAAACTTTATTGCCAAGGATTAAGGATTACGATCAAATAAAAGAAGATGAGCAAAAGAAAGAAGAAATAATAGATAAATTCTTAGATAATACTCATAAAATGTTTGGATCTGAGATAATTGGAATAGTTTCTTTGGCTAAAAAAGAGGATATTTCAATATTTGAGATAAACGAGGCTATAAGAAGATATAAAGTAGGAATAAAAGATAATCCTTGGTCTAAAATAAATTGGAGTGATATAGCTAATGCAGAAGAAATTCTAAGAAGAAGAGTTAAAGGACAAGATAAAGCAATAAAGAAAGCTTGTGAAATAATAAGAAGATCATTTTTTGATGTTTCTGGAGCTCAATTTGGTATAGGATCTTCAAAACCTAAAGGAATAATGTTTTTTGCAGGTCCTACTGGGGTAGGTAAAACTGAATTAGCTAAAGCTATTACAGAACTGATTTTTGGAAATGAAAGTAGTTATATTAGGTTTGATATGTCGGAATACTCTAAAGAACACACTGATCAAAGGTTATTAGGTGCTCCTCCTGGTTATGTTGGTTATGACTCTGGGGGACAATTGACTAACGCTATCAAGCAGAATCCTTTCTCAGTAGTATTATTTGATGAAATAGAAAAAGCTCATCCCAGAATACTTGATGTATTTTTACAAATATTAGACGAAGGAAGATTAACTTCAGGAAGAGGAGAAACAGTTTATTTTAATGAATGCTTGATAATATTCACTTCTAACTTGGGAGTTTATGAAATAGATAACGCAGGTAATAAAATAGTAAGAGTTTCTCCTGATATGCCTTATGATCAAGTAGAAACAGAAATAAAGAATTTTATTCAAGATTACTTTAAATTTAGGATAAGTAGGCCAGAACTACTTAATAGAATAGGTGAAAACATTATTGTATTTGACTTTATTAGGCCTAAGTCTGCTGTCCTTATATTTGAAAAAATGATGAACAATATAAAAGAAAGACTAAAAGATGTTAAAAAAATAAATATTGAAATACTACCAGATGTTTATAACAAAATTTTGGAGTACTGTATTCAAGATTTAACAATGGGGGGTAGGGGTATTGGTAATAAAATAGAAGAAAGTTTTGTCAACCCTCTTTCTACTTTACTATTTAAACTAAATCCCAAAGAAAGAGATACAATCCAAATTACTAACATAAATAAAACTGAGTTGGGATGGGAATTAGAAGGAAATATAATAAATCCAGTTGCTAATAATCTATGAAACTATAAGATTAGAAAATATAAAGTAAGAAGGGATTTAAATGGCAATCTTTTTTATTTCCCTTGTTATTTTATTTGCTTTTAGTAGTATTAGAGTTTTTGCAACTTGTACGCTTGAAATTGGTGTAAATTCTATTTTCTGTTATGAAAATTGGAATTACTTTAAATTTGGCAATTATCAGAATAGTTATACATTTTACGGAATAAAGTTGAAGCCTTTTGCTAAAATAGAATTTTCAAATGGGATGAGTTTAGGTTTGGGGATAAATATGGTAGGTTTGGGTAATTTACCACATAATGCAGTAGCTGTTAATCCTGCTGGTTTTTTGGGGCTAGGAGCTAATTATTACTTTTCTAACTCAACACTTAACAATTCAAGCATAACAGCAGTAATAGTAAGAGAACTTAGTCTTGGTTATAAAACAAAAAATTTTTCCTTTAAAGTTGGAAGATTCGGTTTTAGTGATGGAACAGAATTATCGGATTTTTATTCTAAGGATTTAGTTTTTCTTAAGAATACTCGTATTCAAAAATCAAAAGTTAGACTAGATCTTTATTAAGAATTCCCGTTGGTGCTTGGGCAGATAAAGTAGGAGGTAGAATTCCAATTCTTACTCTATTTTCCTTATCACTAAGCGGTTGTGCAGTAGCTGTTTTTCCAGGTGGTGTACCACAGATTTCTTATTGGTTTCCTAAAGCAAAACAGGGCACCGTTCTTGCTATTTATGCTGGATTGGGAAATATGGCTCCTGGAGTATTTACTTTAATATTACCTTTTGTTATAAGTTCTTTAGGATTACCAAAAGCTTACTTAATGTGTTTTATATTTTTTGCAAGTGGGGTGTTTTTATATTATCTAATTGCTGTAGATTCATATTATTTTCAATTATTAAAAAAAGGAGAATCTAGAGAAAAAGCTATAAAAATTTCTCAAGAAAAAGGATTAGAACTTTTTCCTGCGGGCGATGCTACACAATCTTTGTTGAAATCTGCACAAAATCCCAAAACTTGGTTACTAGTTTTGTTGTATTTTACTTCATTTGGAGGTTTTTTAGCTTTTACTACATGGTTACCTACTTTTTTATCAGTTTTTTATGAATTACCTATTCAAAAGGCTGGTATAATAGCTGCTTTAGGTTTTTCTATGCTTGCTTCTTTGGCAAGAATTATCTATGGATTTATCACTGATAGAATAGGAGGGGAATTATCCAATATTATTGCATTTATTGTTGTGTTAATAGGAGCAATAATTTTAACCTTTTCTAACGTTTTTATGTTTTCTTTAATAGGTATAATAGTTATTGCTCTAGGTAAGGGGTTTGCAAATGCTGCTGTATTTAAATTAGTTCCTAAATATGTATCTGAGGCTGTTGGTGGAGCTTCAGGGTGGGTTAGTGGATTAGGAGCTTTCGGCGGCTTTGCCATACCACCTATCCTTGGAATAATTGTAGATAAATTAGGACTTTCAGGATATCAGTATGGTTTTAGTGTATATATAATACTTGCTATAATCTGCATCTTTATTAGCTCATTTTTATTTTCATTATCTAAGAGTAAATAAAACATTGTTAAAAATAAAGATAAAATAAATTTTTAGAATTTTTTAAAAATTAGTGTGTGACATAATGATGCCTGCTAATACTGCGGAGGAGAAATTAGCTAGGTTACCTATTATGAGAGCTCTTAGGCCTAACTGTGCTATGGTTGGTCTTATTTTAGGTTCAAGTGCTCCTATTCCTCCTATTTGTATTCCTATTGAACTAAAATTAGCAAATCCAGCTAAGGCATAGCTTAAAATTATTTTGGTTTGCATTGACAAAACTTCTGGGTTTTCTGCAATAGTCTTAGCGAAATTACTGTAAGCTACGAATTCATTTATAACTATTTTTTGGCTTATAAAATTTGCTGCTAAAAAAGCTTCTTGCTTGGGTATCCCTAATAAGTAAGCTATAGGATAAGCTATCAGTGATAGTATATCTTGGAAAGTAAACGGTTTAACATATGGGATTATATTTGAAATCCAACCTGTTATATTAAAAACTAGATCATTAAGAAGGGCTATTAGACTTATGAAAGCAAGTAACATTGCTCCTACGTTAAAAGCTAAGAACATACCATCTCTTGCTCCTAAAGTTATAGCTTCAAATAAGTTGGTGCCTGGTTTTTCAAGTTTTATTTTTATATCTCCCCGTGTGACAGGATCCCCTGTTTCGGGTATAAGGGTTTTAGACATATAAACTGAAGCTGTAACAGATAGGATTATTGCTGTAAGTAGGTGACCTGCTATGGTTGGTATATAAGGACTAATCATTGCTACATAAGCTGCCATAACTCCACCAGCCATTGTTGCCATACCTGCTGACATAACTGTAAAAATTTCTGATCTGGTAAGTAAAGCTAAAAAAGGTTTAATAATTAAAGGGGCTTCTGTTTGACCTACGAATAATTTTGCAGAAGCTACTACAGATTCTGCTCCTGATGTGCCTAATACTCTCATCATTACCCAAGCATATGCCTTTATTATTATCTCCATTAATCCTATGTAATAAAAGAAGTATATTAAAGCTCCGAAAAATACTATTGTCGGTAAAATTATAAAAGTAAAATTAACTAATGAAGGTTCTAAATTGTTTGTAACAAAACTTGCAAAAAGAAAGTTTATCCCCTTTTTAGCGTATTCCATTAATGCTAAAAACACATCATTTGCAGCTTTGAATATTCCTACAAAATCTTGAGTTAAAAGTAAAAGTAAAGCTAAAATTAACTGAAATAAAAAACCTACTATTAAGGTTTTATAGTTAATTGATTTTACGTTTTCACTTAAGAAAAATAGGGTAGTGAATATAAACGTAAGCCCTATTATTCCTCTTACTATTTTATTTGTTTCAAAAATATTTGCTAAAAGGAATGATATAGCTACAATTGTTAAATAAAGGATAATCTTGGTTAGAGCTTTGATAAGGGAATTGTTAATTAAATTTTTTGGGTTTTCTTTTTCTGAATTTGTTTGAATATTTTCGTTATTTTGATCCATATTTTTGCCCCTTTCGTAAGAAGTATCTACGATTTTTAATCATTAAATAATTTATTCTCAAAAAATATAGTTTAACCTTTTATTAAGATTTAGTTTATGTAGAGCAAAAGTAAAGTAAAAAAGGATTTCATTTAAAAGTAAAAAAAATTATAATACTGTGAAGAAGAAAAAAGCAAAAAAAACAGTAAAAATAAGGAATGATTCTTCAAAATCAAAAGATTCTGCAAGATTAAATTCTGCTAAAAATTTTCCAAAAGTTTTTACTAATCTTAGCTATTATTATCCTCAAGAAGATCCAAATAAATCAGATTCAAAACCTTCTTTTATTAGAATTTTTTTTATAAGTCTTATTTTGTTAATATTTTTTTCATCTTCAATTATAATCTTTTTTAGAGATAAAGATAGGCATAATATAATATTCAATGAAGCCAAGAAGAATATAGTTGAGAAATTAAAAAAGCAAGGACCATCGACTGAGATATATAAAACCCTTGCTGAACTTTATAAAGATCTAAATCAAGATCTCTATTACCTTTACTTAAAAGAAGCTTTTAATTTAATAAAAAATGATGAATTTTATAAACATAGAGACCTAATTAAGAACCTAATAGAAGTATCATATCAAAAAAATGAAAAAATTCAAAATATACTAAATTACTTAGTTATCTTATATAAAACTACTAAACCTACTAATCCTGAGTATTTTGAAATTTTATCTTCAATAATAGAAATCTACAACAGTTTTGGAAATTTTGACTTATCAACTAAGATACTCATTAATTTAGAAGAAATATATAAACAAAATCTGCAGTTAAAGTATTTAATAGCAAACCAGTACTATATTGAATCTAACTACAAATTGGCAAAGGAGAAGATAGATTACATTATTCAAACTAAAAAACAAAAAAAACAACCTTTCAATATAAATGATGTTATCTTGTATTATAATATCTATTCTAAAATTTATAATTTAGATGATTTTTATAGAGAACTAGTGAGTTTGTCTTTAAGTTTGAACTATCAGGAAATGAGTACTTTTTTGTTATTTTTACTGGATAAACCAGAAATAAACTTTGAAAATTACAAAAGGATTATTTCTAGAATATACTTATATAGGCCTGATGCAATGGATATTGTAGATAGTAGTCCTTATATTAACTTAGAATTAGGAAGAAGATTTTGGGAAAGATCTGAAAAGATACTTGCTGAACTTTATTTTTCTAAAGCCCTTAATGTTAAAGATGAGCAAATGAAAAAATTAGTACAGGAATATATCTATCAAATAAAATCAAAATCTAAAGTAGATGATCAAAATCAACAAAATACAACTACTAAAGAAAAAAATCTAATAGATTCCAAGAAAATTTTAGAAAGTATAAAATGATTAATTGTGAAAAATTAGAAAAAATAAGGAATATAGGTATAGTAGCTCATATAGATGCAGGTAAAACTACAACTACTGAAAGAATTCTTTACTACACTGGTAAGACTTACAAAATAGGTAGTGTAGATGAAGGTACTGCTGTAATGGATTTCATGGTTTTAGAAAAAGAACATGGTATAACTATTCAAAGTGCAGCAACATTTTTTAAATGGAAAGATTATGAATTCAATTTAATAGACACTCCAGGACACGTGGATTTTACAATAGAAGTAGAAAGATCTATAAGAGTTTTAGATGGAATAATAATTATTTTAGATGCTTCTGCAGGTGTACAACCACAAACTGAAACAGTCTACAGACAAGCTAAAAAATACAATGTACCTATTATATTTTTTGTTAACAAAATGGACAAACTGGGTGCCGATTTTGATTTTTGTATTAAGTCTATAAAAGAAAAACTGCTTATCAATCCCATACCTATACAGCAACCAGTAGGAAAAGAAAATGAGTTTAGCTCTATTGTGGATCTTATTAAGATGAAAGAAATAAAATGGCTTAATGAAGATGGAACTAATTATGTTTATGAGGATTTAGATAGTCCAGAAAAATTTAAAAATGAGAGAATTTTTATGCTTGAAGAAATAGCTTCTTTAGATGAAATATTTATGGAAAAATATTTAAGTGATAACTATAACGAAGAAGATATAAAACTAGCTTTAAGGAGGATAAATTTAAGTAATACTGGAGCAGCAGTTTTGTGTGGTAGTTCTCTTAAAAATATGGGAGTACAGCCTTTGCTTGATGCAGTAATTGATTTTTTACCTTCTCCTTTAGATAAACCTATCCAAAAAGCTTTTATCGTAAATGAAAATAAAGAAGAAGAAATAATGATAAATAATTTTGAGAAAGAAGGATTATTAGCTTTCTGTTTCAAAGTTTCCTATTTTCCTAATGTTGGGAAACTGTGTTTTATTAGAGTTTATAATGGTAAAATTAGAGAAAACGACGTTTTATATAATAGTAATAAACAACTAAAGGAAAGAGTAAATAAAATTGTTAAATTACATTCTAATTACATGGAAGAGGTAAAAAGTTTAGAAGCTGGACAAATAGGATCTATTTTGGGTTTAAAGAAAACTTTTACTGGGGATAGTTTACTTGATAAAGAAGAAAAATTTTATTTAGAAAGTATAAACATACCTGATCCAGTTATATTTATGGCAATAGAGGTATCTACAAAAGCAGATGAAGATAAATTGTTTAGAATCTTAGAAAGATTAACAGAAGAGGATCCTACTTTTAAATATAAAATAAATAATGAAACTGGACAAGTAATAATCTCTGGAATGGGAGAATTGCATTTAGAAATAATAAAAGAAAGAATAGAGAAAGATTACAATCTGAAGATATATTCAGGTAAACCCCAAGTGGAATTTAGAGAAAGTATTTCTAAAAAATCACAAGGTGAATATAATTTTTACAAACAGATTAACAATAAGTTACAAAATGCTTATGTAAAAGTAGAGGTATTACCTATTGAAGAGGGAATAAAGATATTTATAGATACACCTAAAATACCAGAGAAATTTATTAGTTTTGTAAGAGAGGGCATAGAATCTGCTTTAATGTTTGGAGTTTTAGCAGGATATCCTAATACTAAGATAAAGGTTAAAGTGATTGATTCTATTTATGATAAAGATTTTTCAACACCTATAGCTTTTAAAGTTGCTGCTTATGAAGCTGTTAAGTTAGCAATTGAAAAAGCAGAACCTATATTATTAGAGCCAGTAATGAAAGTAGAAATTATATTACCTGAAGAGTACTTAGGTAATGTTATAAATGATTTACAATCAAGAAGTGGGGAAATTCAAGAAATATCGATTTATCAATCAATGGGAGTTAACGTAATAAATAAAATAATTGCTTTAGTTCCTTTAAGAGAAATGTTTGGATATACTACTGTTTTAAGATCTTTAACACAAGGAAGAGGTAACCTGAATATGGAATTATTTAATTATAAAAAGGTACCTGATACAGTAAGTGAGTTATTAAAAGGAAAGTTATAGAATATACAAATAACTTATATCGGGAGGTAGATAGAATGGAAATATTAAAAGTTTCATCTAAATCTAAACCACAATCTGTTGCAGCTGCTTTAGCAGCGGTCATAAAGCAAGGTAATAAAGCAGAAGTGCAAGCAATTGGAGCAGGGGCAATAAACCAAGCTGTAAAGGCAATAGCTATTGCAAGGGGTTATGTTGCTCCTTTGGGGTATGAATTAGTTACAATACCTGCTTTTACTGAAGTACAGATAAATGGTGAAGTTAGAACAGCAATAAAGTTTATTGTAAAAACAATTGGTAGTTAATTAAAATTTTATTGGAAATTAATGTAGAAAGGGGGCGGGTGTGGCGGAACAGGTAGACGCGCTATCTTGAGGGGGTAGTGTCCGTAAGGGCGTGTGGGTTCGAGTCCCACCACCCGCATTTTTTTGAAATGTACGAAAAAGCAAAAAAATACTTAGTTGGTGGAGTAAATTCTCCTATAAAAGCCTTTCCTTTAATAGATGTAAAACCATTATATATTAAAAAATCTATAGGTCCTTATATTACTGATAATGAAGGAAAAAGTTATTTAAGTTTTATCTCAGGATGGGGATCTTCTATACTTGGAGACGCTTATCCAGAACTTATTAACGAACTAAAAGAAAGAATAAGTGAGGGTATATACAGTGGACTGTCTAATGAATATGAATACTTATTAGCTGAATTAATTATAGAAGCTTATCCCTATCATCAAATGATAAGATTTGTAAATAGTGGTACTGAAGCTAATACTATTGCTTTAAGATTAGCTAGAGCAATAACTGGTAGAAGCAAAATAGTTAAATTTGACGGAGGATATCATGGAAGTATAGACTATCTACTAGTAGAATCGGGATCAAGTGAATTTGGTAATCAAATACCTTCTTCTAGTGGAGTACCTAAAAGACTAATAAAAGATACCGTTAGTTTGCCATATAACGATATTGAAGTAATAGAGGAATTTTTTAGTAATTACGGTAATGAAATTGCAGCAGTAATAGTTGAACCCATTCAAACTACAAATCTTTTAATAAAAGCAGACCATAATTTTTTAATTAAATTAAGGGAATTAACGAAGAAATACAATACTTTTCTAATTTTTGATGAAGTTACAACTTGCTTTAGGGAAGATTCTACTGGAATAGGTAAGGATTACAAACCTGATATAACTGTTATAGGTAAAGTAATTGGTGGAGGATTTCCAATTGGGGCTGTTTTATCAAGTAGAGAATACATGGAAGTAATGGCTCCTGTTGGTAATATGTCACACAGTGGAGTATTTGCAGGACACCCAATATCTACTTTTGCAGGTTATAAAGTCTTATCAATAATTAAAAATATTCCCGATTTTTACAAAACAATAAAAGAAAAAATTAGTTTTATTAAAGAAAAAATAGATCAAGAAATAATAAAAATAAACACCACAAATAGTATGTTTTGTTTATATTTTTCAGAAGAAAAAATAGAAAGTTTAGAAGATATAAATAAAATGGATATAATGATGTTTATTGATTTTTACAAGGTTTTGTTA
>CALFWH010000032.1 GCA_937927985.1 uncultured bacterium
GGTTATAAATATGCAGATATAGTAGCTAGAGAATCCATAGGTAGTAAATATAATCTTAAATTACAAGGTATAAATGGCGGATTAGTATTCAGATTTTAAACTTAAATTTAAATTTTAATATTAAATGCATGAATTCTCTTTAGCAAAGGCTACTAAGCAAACAATCCTTCAAATATACCAACAAAACCAAAATCTAAAAAATATAACCGTACTAATAGGAGAAATTCAGCAAATAGATACAAAACTATTTAAGGATGCTTTATTAAGAGAATTAAGTGATGTGGATATAAGTTTGAAATTCGAATTACTACCAGCTAAACTAAAATGTAATATCTGTTCCTTTGAATTTTACTATAACCAATTAAATCTTTCTGAAGAAGAAAAAGAAAGTATACATTTTATCCCCGAAACTATTCATATTTTTGTTAAATGTCCTAATTGTAATTCAAATGATTTTAAAATAATAGAAGGAAGAGGAATATACGTAAAGGTTTAGTTATAAATAGGTTAATGATAGATGTAAGATTATCTGTTATAGAATCTTCTTTAAAGAATATAAAGAAAGTGTTTATTGTATGTGGATCTAAAGGTGGAGTTGGAAAATCTACAGTAACTTATATCTTAAGCAAAATTTTTTCCCAAAATAATAAGGTTGGTGTTTGGGATTTAGATTTTACAGGGCCTTCTTTACATCTAATGTTTAATACAAATAAAACTTTTACCGAAGAAAATGGTATAAAACCTCCTGAGATTGATAAAAATATATATTTTTTATCTATTGTGTTTTTCTCATATGATAAAGCTCTTTGTTTAAGAGGATATGAAATAACGGATATAATTCTTGAATTACTTACAATTACTCAGTGGGAAGGTATAGATTATCTATTTATTGATACTCCTCCTACTATAACCGATACGATTCTTGATGTAATAAAATTTATCCCTAATTCACATTTTGTTATTGTTAGTAATAATTCTTTTATTTCTTACAATACTACTTTTAAATTGATAGATCTGATAGAAAATTTTAAAAAGCCGATTGATGCTTTAGTTATAAATCAAAATATTTATACTAAAAAATCGTTTTCTATTGATTATTTTTGTGAGTACTTGAATAATTTTTATGGAAACAAGATTGATTTATCAAAGATAATGGATAGAATTATTTTAATACCGTATATAGAAAATATAGAAGGTATATATGGTAATTTAGGCAAATTAGAAATTAGTGATTATTATAAGAAAATAAGGGAAGAGGTTTTAGCTAAACTTGAAAAAAATCAAAGTTAATGGTAAAGAGTATTTAGTTGAAGAGGAAATTACTTTATTGCAGTTTTTGAAAAGGAAGGGTGTATATGTACCTTACTTGTGTTATCATCCTTATTTAAGGCCTGTGGGTTCTTGTAGAATTTGTATAGTCCAGGATAGGGGAAGGTATCGAAATTCTTGTGCTACTTATATTGAAGATGGAATGGATATTCAAACTGATACTCCTGAGATTATTCAAATGAGAAAATGGATGTTGCAATTCCTTTTTGGTGAAAGAAATCATTATTGTATGTATTGCGCTGTTACTAATGATTGCGAATTTCAAAATTTAGGTTATTACACTGGTTTAGATCATTTTCATTTTCCTACTTTTAAAAATATTTTTGATCTTGATAATTCTCATCCTTATATTTTATTTGATAACAATCGATGTGTTTTATGTAGTAGGTGTATAAGGGTTTGCAGTGAAGTAGCAGGTCATTTTGTCTTATCGGAAAATAATAAAGGTATTAGTTCTATGATTGTAGCTGATGGAGGAAAGAAATTAGGAGAATCTTTGTGTACTTCTTGTGGTTTATGTGTTCAAGTCTGTCCTACAGGTACATTTATAGATAAGTATTCAATGTATTTAGGAAGAAGTTGGGAAAGCCAAAAATATCAATCTTTCTGTTTTGCTTGTCCCGTTGGTTGCGGAATAGAAATTTATAATCGAAAAGGAAATATTAATAAGGTTTACAGTGACTGGGATTCTTTCACAAAAGGATTGATTTGTTATAAAGGAAGATATGAATCAGTTATAAACTACAGAGAATTAAAGCAAAAAAAACTTCCTACATTTAATTTACTTAATAATTATGAAATTTTAATTAATCAAGTAAATTCTAAGTCAGTAGTTATTATTGATGGAACATTATTTAATGAAGAAATAGAAAAAATAAAGAAAATCTTTAATAACATTTTTATTTTAGATGATATTAATCCTAAGGTTTTACAAAACAAAATTACTTTTGAAGAACTGGATAATTATAGTGTTTATGTTGTTGATAATTGGGATATAAATAAAGAGTATGGAGCTATTGGGTCCGTTTTAAAAAGAAATTCTTATTATAAAAAAGCAAAAATAATTCAATATAAAGATTTGGTAAATAATTTTGAAAAGTATTCTTTTAATGAAGAAAAAGTGATATTTATTTATAAAAATTATCTTTCACTATTACCAGAAAATTGCAAA
>CALFWH010000033.1 GCA_937927985.1 uncultured bacterium
AAATAGATATTTGACTGTATAAAGTGATATTCAATTTTTCTTCGTTTTCAATGATAGAAAAAAGATCAGTATCTATATAGTTCTTATATTCTGTTATTATTTTCTTGTTTATGTAATCAAAAACTTGTCTATATTTATCAAATTTTTGATACCAATTTAATCCCATCGATTTATACTGGCTTGCTTGTCCAGGAAAAACTACTACTACTTTTCTACTTTTTATGATTTCTTTTAAGTTTTCTAACATATTTATACAATTTTACCTTTGTAATGAATTACCTTTTGCAATGAATTACCTTTGTATAGTTAAAAAATTTTTTACATTTTTTTAATAAAATTTAAAAATTTTTGTAAAAAAATCAAATATACATCATCTAGGAGGTAGGGAATATGATGAATTTTAATAACATTAATAATCCAGCTCCAATATTTCAAGGAAATCAAACTTCCTCTACTAATACCAATAACCCAAATATTCCTAATTCTGTTAATTCCAATTCTTCAGATCCGTTTGATAAACTATTAAATAAATCACTTTTTCAAAAAAATCAAACAATTTCTCAAGAACAAAAATTAGAAGATTATAAAAAACAAATAGAACAGCTTGATTTGGATCAACTTAAAATAGAAAGAAAAAGATTAGTAGATCAAATAGTTAAGTATATGAATGAAGGTAAGACAGAATTACTTGAAGAAACTCAAAAAAAATACAAAATAGCTATGCAAGTATCTGATAGTAAAGTAATGAATTTTTCTGCTTCTGCTATGGCTTCTGAGAAAAAATCTGAACCAATAGCTAAAGTTGAACAATCCGAAGATTTCTTAAAGAAACTTCAGGAAACAGATGTTTTACCCCCTGACAATACTCCTGCTCCCATCATATCTCAACAAATATCTACTAGTCAAAAAACCGATTTAATAAATACTACAGAATCGCAGATTAATAGTGCTAACCCAAATGTACAAATGCTATCTATACCACAGTCCTTAAATCCCCAAGGAATATTTAATTCTTCTAATCCAAGTATTATAAATACTTTAAATTCTATGAACGCTAATCAAATAAATAGCTTATTTTCAAATCCCCAAGGAATGTTTAATTCCTTAAATACACTCAATTCAATGAATGCTAATCCTACTAATCCTGCAAATACTAATCCATTCTTTTCTAATTCATTTTCGAATATTTTAATGAATGCTAATTTACCTGTTGGGCAGTATTCCCCATTAATGACTAGCTATGGGGTATATGCTCCGAATCTAAGAAAAGATCCCACTATGGATGCCTTCTTGAATGGACAACTATACCCAACCGACATGTCTGAATTAGGAGTATGGTCAGTTCTAAATAGAGAAATATTTAGAAAAAATGAAGATTAAGAATTAATTTACTACTTCATTAAAAACTTTAAAGCTAACTACTTTAGTGTTTTGAATTTCTAGGAGTACAGCGTTGAAAATATAAGGTCTTTCTCTTTCTGGCTCGAATTTATTGTTTAACGTAGTTTGATATTTTTCTAATATTTTGGATATTTTAAAACCTATTATAGAGTGATATGATCCACACATTCCTACATCGGTTATGTGAAATGTGCCATTTGGAAGTATTTTAGCGTCATTTGTTTGTACATGAGTATGTGTACCTATTAGAGCTGATATTTTACCATCTAGTAAATATGAAAAGAAGTATTTTTCTGCTGTTGCTTCTGCATGAAAATCTATAATTATATTTAAATTTTTTTCAAAAAAACCTTGATTCTCTAGTTCTCTTATCGACAATAATGGACTTATGGGGGTATCTAAGAATGTCCTTCCCAATAAATTTATTACTGCTAAATTCAACTCTGGATTGATATATATTTTCTTGCCTGGTGACCAAGGTAGAAAATTGTATGGTACTATTATGTTATTTACATTATTTACTATTTCTAATATTTCTCTGTTGTCCCAAGTATGGTTTCCAGTAGTTATTAAATCTATCTGTGATTCCATTAATTCTTGATATGTTTTTTTATTGATTCCAAATCCCCCTGCACTATTCTCTCCATTTGCTATAACGAATTCTATGTTGTATTTTTTTCTAAGTTCTGGTATAATCTGTTGACAAACTCTTCTTCCAGAAGTAGATACTATGTCTCCTACAAATAGTATTCTCATAATATTAAAACCCTGTTTTTTTTAGATTTCTGTTTTTTTAGATTTCTGTTTCTGAAGCTATGACACTTTCTAATCCGTATTTTAAATTTACCACATCTATTGATGTAGGTTTTCTTATATTAGTTACTGATATTTCTTTTATTGATTTTAATTCTTCTGATAATTGTGAAATTATACTTTCTTTTTCTTCTATGTTTACTAACATTCTAATTGTTTGGGGTTTTACCTCGGATGGTATAATTCCTTCTATACCTGTAGTGAAAGCTAATATATTAGCATTATGTTTAGCTAACATAGAGGTTATTTTAGCCAGTATACCTGGCTTATCTTCTATAACTTTAGCTTCTATATATAGAATCATCTTCCCTTCCTTACTTTTTTGGGTAAAGCTTTTATATACCGCCCTCTACCCTTAGCGGTTATTGATTACTTCTTACTATATTATCAAAACCTAATCTTTTTAATTTATTGCTTTCCTGATTTGCTTCCTCCTCTGTTTTGTAATAACCTATTATTATTCTATAAATTATATTCCCTCCTGTGATTACTTTTTCTATTTTAGGATTTAATCCTAAATTTTCTAATTCTTTTTTAACTGATTGTGCATTTTCTATTGATAAGTAAGCTCCTACTTGTATATAGTAGATATAATTTTGATTTTCTTGATCTGTTGTTGTGATTTGGTTTAGTGTTTTGTCTTCATTTGGATTTTTATCTTCATTTAGTATTTTATCTTGATTTTCATTATTTTCTATTTGGTTATTTTCTTTTGAATTTTCTATTGTTGTAGATGTTGTTTGAAATTCAGTTAAGGGGGATGTAGTTAATGTAGTTGATGTAGTTGATGTAGTATTTTTTAAGATGGTTGTTGTTTTAATATTTTTATCTTTGGATAGTGATTCATCTTTTACTTCGGGTACTATTACTACAGGTTCAGTTTTTTGAACGTTTAAAGTGAATTTTTTCTCTTCTATTAATGGGGATATTAATGGTTTTGATGTGCTATCATTTGTAGATATATTTATCTTTTCTTTGTAAAAAAGTTGACCAGAATAGTAACCTAATGCCGATGCTAGTATTATAAGTAAAATTATGAAGATATATTTCATTATATTTGTTGTTTTCTTAGTTCTGCTGCTGCTATCTCGGGAGATATTGGATTTATATATGTACCTGTTCCCCATTCAAACCCCGCTACTTTTGTTAATCTTGGAATAATCTCTATATGCCAATGAAAATATTCCTTGCTATTTGAATTAGGTGGAGCTGTGTGTAACATCATATTGAATGGTGGATTATCTAAAAGTAAATATATCTTTGAAAGTACTACTTTCATGCTTTCTGCAAGATCTACTATGTGATTCTTATCTATATCTTCAAATCTGTGATAATGTTTTTTAGGAATAATCCAAGTTTCAAAGGGAAAAGCTGATGCAAACGGACAAAAAGCTATAAACGAATTATTTTCAAATACTATTCTATCTTGATGACCAATTTCTTGGGTTATTATATCACAAAATATACATCTATCTCTTAGATCGTAATATTCTTTTGCGTTGTCTATTTCGTTTTTTATTACTGATGGAACTATGGGAGTTGCTATGATTTGAGAATGTGGATGATAAAGTGAAGCTCCAGCATCTTTACCGTGATTCTTAAATATTATTATGTATTTAATTCTTGGATCTTTTGATAATTCTATTATCCTATCTCTGTAAGCCCATAATATTTCCATATATTGCTCTTTTGATATTGTTAATGGTGTAGCAAAATGATCTTCTGCTTCTATTAATACTTCATGATATCCTACTCCATTCATAAAGTCGTATATTCCCACTGCTCTTTTGTCTAAATCTCCTTCTGGTTTAAGAGCAGGGAATTTATTATTTACTACTCTTATCCACCATCCTGGGCCATTTTGTAATGTACCTGGGTGCCTATAAGCTAATACTTCTGGTGGTGTCATATACTCATTACCAGGGCAAAAAGGACATTTTGAAGGATCCCCTGGTGAATCTTGTACTTTTTGCTTAAAATCATTTGGTCTTGCTGCTCTTTCTGTTGCTATTATTACCCACCTTTTTAACACTGGATCTTTCCTAAACTCAGGCATATTTATCTAACTCTCTTTCTTCATTTCTTTTAACATTAGTATATAATTCTTCCTTGAATATAATTTACCTTCGCAAAGTACTTATTGGGTTTAGTTTTTAGTAGTTTTATACTAAAATGCAAGTTTAAATTTATGTTGTTTGCTATTGAACTCAGAATAACTAAAAAATTTGAAAACTGTAACAATTTATCTATCAAAAACAATGATAAGATGAAATTTGACAGAGAAAATGAAGTGCCATTTATGAATGCTAAGGATTCTTTAGGTTTAGGCTGATAATTTTGGATTAACTTAAAAAATATGTGTGCCAATGGGATTAAATCTCCACTTGCCCCTACCGAAGTAAAATTAGGAATTTCATGTAAATCATTCTTTTCTAAAAAATCAATTACCTTTTCTATTAACTGGTAACTTATTCCACCGTAACCCAGAGATAATTGATTTAATCTTATTAAAATCGTCAAAAATACAATAAATTTACTTATGGGTTTCCCATACCCTGCATAATGAGAATATATTAAATTATACTGCAATTTCTGTAAATCTTCTGAATCTATGATTTTATCATACAATTTACCAAAACCAGTATTAATCCCATAAATTGGTTTATATATTTTTGGGATTATTTCTTGTTGCTTGTTTAACTTTTCTTTTATTTTTGTGTCTACATTAATCTTAGGTATTACGAATTTTCCATTTTCAAAGTAAGTTGAAATTAGATTATAAATTGAATCTAAATTTAGTTTATCAAGTTCAATTGAGATAGGTTCTGTATTACTTTGAATGGCTTTTGATTCCATTTTTCCACTTCCTCTCTTTTTGTCTTACCTGTTAAAACTAATATGAATTTAATATCAAGGCTACTAGCACATAAAAAATCAGATAAACTATCTCCTATAAAAAAACTTTTGGATAGGTCTATGTTAAATCTTTCTATTGCTTTTTTTACGAGCAAATTTTTAGGTTTCCTACAATTACAATTTTC
>CALFWH010000034.1 GCA_937927985.1 uncultured bacterium
GGTGATCAAAAATGTCTAATAAAAGCATAGAAAACAAAAACTCTATTGATATAAATCATAAAAATTCTGCAAATCAAAAACCTAAAGAAATTTTAACTTACTTAATTTCTCCCTTATTCTCCAAATTTAATATTAAGGTAAAAGAAAATCAAAAAAATATAAATCTTAAAGTTTTTATAAGTAAATCAGATTATAATTTTATCTTGAGGAATAAGATTTTGATGGTTTCTATAAAAGCAATTGTAATGGCTTATGGAGCAAAAATAAATAAAAAGATAAACATAGATTTTTTAGCTGCAAAATAATAAAAAATACTCTATCTTATTGATAAAAATCATTTTTTGTGGCACTTTTTTTAGAAGGATAATCCTAAATTTTCTATTGAACATTAATATAGATATGGTACAATACAGGGTATGGTATGTAGATAATAGGGGGTAAGATATAAGAAAACATAACATAACCTATAATTAACAAAAAATTAAGTTAAATGAAAAGGGAGGTGCATAAGATATGGTAAACATGATTAGTCCAAAGGAAATGTATGAAAAAATACTTAAAGATGAAAAAACAATTATAATAGATTTAAGAAGTCCAGAAAAATTTAATACCCAAAGAATAGAAGGTAAGGAAAATTTAAGTGTATTTAATATTTATTATGCAGAAATGTTAAACACAGGTGAAATAGATAAAGATATGCTTGATTACATAAAAAATAATTTTTCAAATAAATTTTCAAAAGAACAAGAAATATACACTGTTTGTGATGTAGGAGAAACAGCAAAGATTTTTGCAAAGAATTTAGTAGAATCAGGCTATAAAGCTTACTGTATTGAAGGTGGAATGAAAAACTGGTACAGGTTTTATGATTACAGACCAGTAGTAGAATCACCAGAAATCTCAATATATCAGATAAGCAGAGTTTCAAGAGGAGATTTAAGCTGGGTTATTATTTCAGAAGGACAAGCCACTATAATAGATCCGCTTAGGCATGTAGATGAATACATAAATTTTGTTAAAGAAAAAAATGCTGAAATAAAGTTTGTGCTTGATACACACATACATGCAGATCATATAAGCGGAGGATCAGAAATATCAAGAAGACTTAATGTACCTTATTATTTTCATCCTTATGATGGAATACATCCAGTAGATGTTCTATTTGGTAAAGTACAATATAATTATTTAAAAGATGGAGATGTTTTCAAACTTGGTAAAGCAGATATAAAAGTTATTCATGCTCCTGGACATACTTTAGGACAAGTAGTTTTCTTGGTTAACGATAAATATCTTTTTACTGGAGATAGCATATTTATTCAATCTGTAGCAAGACCTGACTTAGGAGGCAAAGGAGATACTTGGGCCCCGATACATGCAGAAACTCTATACAAATTAATAACTACTTTACCTGATAGTACTCTAATCTTGCCTGCACACTTTAGTAAACCAATTGAAGCAAACGAAAAAGGATTATACGTAGAAGAACTTGGAAAACTTAAAGTTACTAATGAAGCATTAGCTTATTTATTGCAAAAAGGTAAAGATGAATTTGTAAAATACTTACTATCAAGTTTACCACACTTCCCTAAAGAATATGTAGAAATAAAGAGAGTTAACATAGAGTTGATAGAAGTTGATGAGCAGAGGGCAGAAGAATTAGAAACGGGTAAAAATATATGTGCTCTTTCCCAAGTTTACGCTTAATTATATAAGATTAACAAGGAGGTTTATGGATATGAATTATGATATTTTAGTGGATGCTAGGGGGCTTTCTTGCCCCCTACCAATTGTTAGAACGAAACAAGAATTAAACAAAGCTCCAAGCGGAAAGATTATTAAAGTTATTGCTACAGATAAGGGATCCATAAAAGATTTCCAAGGTTTTGCAAATTTAGATAAAAACATAGAATTACTAAAACAAGAAACAGAAAAAGATGAAAATGGACAAGAAGTTTATATACACTATATATTGAAGAAATAATTTAAAGTTAAAATAAACTAAAATAAATTAAAATAAATTAAAATAAATAAATTTGAGGGTGATAAAGTATGAATAATTTAGGAGAAAACTCTAAAGTCCACACTTCTACTTCAGGTTATAGCTTCACTTCAAATGAAGAATTACAGGAAAAAATTAAGAATCTAGAACAAGAATTGAATGATTTAAAAAATCAGTTATCTGACATTATACAGAATAAAAACAAAGTAGCGATTGTTGTTTTTTCGGGGGATATAGATAGAGTATTAGCTGCAATGATAATAGCTACAGGTGCTGCTTCTTTTGGAAAAGAAGTAAGTTTATTCTTTACCTTTTGGGGACTCAATTCAATAAAAGTAAAAAGAAAATTAAACAATAAAAACTTGAATCAAAAACTATTTTCCATACTTAATCCTAATAACTTTTCAAACTTACCTGTATCTAAGATGAACTTTTTTGGTTTAGGAGCAATGATGCTAAAGAGTATGATGAAAAATAAAAATGTCTCAGGAATTGAATATTTAATAAAGATTGGTAAAGAATTAGGAATAAAATATATAGCTTGTGAGATGTCTAAAGAAGTGCTTGGTATAAATGATGATGAATTAATGGAAGGAGTTGAATCAGGAGGAGTAAGTTATTTCCTTTCTCATGCTTTAAACTCTGCAATGACTATCTTTATATAATCAAGGAGGGTAATCATGTTAGAAAGTGATATAAAAATAATAAATAAAGATGACAAAAAAGATTTAATACTCAGATTATCTAGAATAGAAGGACAAATAAGAGGGATAATAAAAATGATAGAAAAAGAAGAAAATTGCGAATATATTATACATCAATTAGCTGCCACAAATCAAGCTCTTCACAAAGTTTTTACTAATACAATCTCAAAAGCAATAAAAAATAGCCTTATAAAAGAAAAAGAAATAGATCACGATGGAAATAAAGTTCTACAATTAACTGAAATAATAGAAAAGTATCTTTAGTATCTTATCTTTTTAGTGTTTTTCTTATAGATAGAAGGAAGTTAAATAAATCCCGAAGAATCATTATTTAAAAGTTTATATACTTAAATTATTAATACTATGTGGAGGGCGTATCTTTTTTTACTATTTATATTTATAATCTGTATACCTAAACTGAAAGCATCAACAGAATTAGCTAATTTAGGAAAATTGAATGTTAGACAAATAAAAATTTATGAAGATTTTATTTATTTATTAGGTATAAAAAAATATAGCTATCATTATAAATCTAAATTTTCAGTTTATTCTGTAGTTTTTAACAAAAAAGGCAATTTGTATAAAAGTTTTTTTATTCATAATATTCCT
>CALFWH010000035.1 GCA_937927985.1 uncultured bacterium
ATTCAAAAACGAGGCCTACTGAAAAAAGATTATTTCGCAGATATAGTAATATTTGATCTAGAAAAATTGAAAGATAATTCAAGATATGATTGTCCCAAATCTCTTTCTGATGGAATTAAATATGTTTTCGTTAACGGAAAAATGTCTTTTAAAGATAATAAAGTAATATCAAAAAATGGTAAGGTTTTGAGAGTTTAAGAAAAATTTAAATAAAAAATAATTTTTAAAAACTTAAATTAGGACTATACAGTTTGATATTGTGAACTCTCTTTCATGACTAATGCTTACGGTTATATATTTAATATTTAATTTTTTTTTGAGATTAGAGGGTAATTCAACTTGATTGTTAATTATGTGAATTTGATTAAAATTAGGTTTGTAATTAAGGGCTTTTGTGATGGATTCTTTAGCACTGAACCTACCTGCTAAAAACTCTACCCTTCTTTGAAAATTTTTTATCTTATTAAAAATCTGTATTTCTTTTTTTGAGAGGATTCTATTTATAAATTTAGGATTGTCTACTAGTTTAGTTATTCTTGAGTTTTTTATTATATCTACTGCTGTTTTTAAAGTGAGATTTTTTCCATTTCGTAATTCCATACTGAGTATAAGATATCTTCAAGGTCGTAATTAGGTTTAAAGTTCATCATTTCTTGGATTTTCTGAGAATCTGCTAATAAAATAGGTACATCACCTTCTCTTCTTTTATCAAAGATATATTTAAAATGGGGATTTATTTTATTTTTGAATATTTCTAGAGATTTTTGCACTACTTCTAATACTGAATATCCTTTGTTAATTCCAACATTAAATGTTTCATTAATTACTTTTCCTGTTAACAGATGTTCTAGGGATATTAAGTGAGATACAACTAGGTCTTGTATATGGATAAAATCTCTAATACATGTACCATCTTTTGTAGGGAAGTCATTTCCAAAGATTCTAAAGGTCTTTCCTTCTATAAGTGATTTTACAAGTAAAGGTATTAGGTGTGTTTCGGGGTTATGTTCTTCTCCTAGATTATCTATGCTTCCAGCTGGATTAAAGTATCTAAGGTTTATGTAGTTTATTCCTTTTTGGCTATATTTTATAATTAAGTCTTCGGATATTTTTTTGGATAGAGCATATGCTGAAAGTGGATTAAGGGGATGTGATTCATTTATAGGTATATAATTTGCTTTTCCATAAACGCTTGCACTTGATGAAAAGATTATATGGGGTATTTCATAGTGGATCATCAATTCTAGGAGATTTAACGTGGAATTTATGTTGTTATGAAAGTATTTATAAGGATTAGCTTCTGATTCTGATACTATCGTATAAGCTGCAAAATGTATAATTACGTCGATTTTGAATTTATTTGATATATCTTGAAATATTTCTTTTAGTTGATGATAATTTGTAAGATCTACTTTATAGAAGGTAAGGTTTTTATTGTAGGATTGAATTAGTTTTGTTAGGTTAATAGTTTCTTGTTTATCAAGGATTATACAATGAGATTTATAATTTTTAATTATTTTTAGCGTAGCGCAACTACCTATATAACCTGCTCCACCAGTTATTAGGATGTTCATAGTTCTGTACTGGCAACTGCGAAGTTACCTTTTTCCTCCTGTATTCCTGTTATTTTTATTTTTCTATATGCTATTCCCTGAAGGTTAGTTTTTACTCTTATGAAATTATCTGTATATCCATATCCATTTTCTTCTATTAGGACATGATAGTATTTTCCTATTCTTTGATTTATGAAATTTTTACTTTGTTGTAAGCTTAGATTAGTTAAAATTTTTTCTCTTTCCTTTATTGTTAGGTGGTCTATTTTTAGGTTTTGCATTTTTTGGTAAGCGTATGTGTAAGGTCTAAACGAGAATGGGAAAATGTGTATTCTGTGAAATTGAGCTTGTTTAACAACTTCAAGTGTTTGATTAAAATCTTCTTCTGTTTCAGAAGGAAATCCAACTATTATGTCAGTAGTTATTCCTATATCTGGTATGTTTTTATATAATTCATTTATCATATATAGATATTGTTCTGAGGTATAGTTTCTTTTCATTAGTTTTAGTATTTTATTACTTCCGCTTTGTAAGGATAAATGTAAAAACTTGCAAAGCTTAGGATTTGTAGCTAATTGTTCAATTAATTCTTGATCTAGGGTTATTATATCCATTGAGCTAAGTCTAATTCGGCAATTATCTGGAATAAAGGAAGTAATAGATTTGATTAATTTAGCTAAAGTAGTATTTATGTCTAATCCATATTCTCCTAAGCATATTCCAGTAAGAGTTATTTCAGCAAAATGATTGGGGTTATTTTTTAAGTTTTCTGTTATTTGTTTAATTTCTTCTATTACTTGATTAGGAGGTTTACTTCTGCTTCTTCCTCTAGTAAAAGGAATAATACAGAAAGAACAAAAATGATTACAACCATCTTGGATTTTGATATAGTATTTAAATTTTAATTGATTTTTCTGTTGAATTCCTTGATAATTATTATCGGTTAGTAAATTATCTTGGATTATTTGGATTATTTTTTCTTTTTGGGTTGAAGGGATGATAAAGATATTGTTTTCTTTTTCTTTTAGTTCATCGTTTAGGAATTTTTGTTTAACTTGTTGAATGAGATTTTTATTAAGTGGTACTATACAGCCTGTAATAAATAGTTTGCTATTTGGATTAAGTGAAAATATTTTTTTTATGAGTCTGTAGGATTCTTTTTCTGCTTTATGGGTAACTGAACAGGTATTAAAGATTATTATATCTGCTTGTCCATCTTTTGAGATTTCCAATCCTAGATTTATTAGTTTATTTTCAAAAAATTCTATTTCTGCTTGATTTACTCTGCATCCAAGAAAATAAGTACTAAACTTCATATAAATATTAATTTTGATAAAAACAATATTTATACCTTTTTGACGCTTAATACTTAATTTTGTTTAGTAGGAATTTTGAAGATTTAGATTGAAATAATAATAAGGGATTTTTGGTTTTGATAAAACCCTAAAATTTATAGAAAAGGAGTTAAGAATATGAGGATTGATGATTATATTTCAGTAAATAAAAATGCTATGGTAAATAAAAACAATTTAATTAAAGAAACTAAAACAACTAAAGACATAGATTTGAATTCTGTTTCGAAAATCGATTTACCAAATAATGAAGCAGACAGATTTTCTCAATTTCCTTTGCAAGATATTGATGAATCTACTGAAATTTATGTCAAAAACAAGGTAAATATTTATAAAGACCATACAATTCAAGATCTGGAAAATATTTTAAATGATGAATCTAAACTAAGAGATTTTTATTATGTATATAACACTTCTCTTTATAACAATTTCCATGATATTTCTAAGATTATTTATCACGATTATCTAAAAGAAGATAAGATTAATTTAAATTTAAATCAGGATGGTAATAAACTAAACTTAAGTTTAATTACCAATGAAGGTATAGAATTTGTAGCAAATTCTAAATCTTTACCAAGAATAGTAGAAAAAATGAAAAGAAAAAATAAAACCCATTTAAATGAGATTACAGATGTAATAAGGGGAAGAATAAATACTAGTAACATTTACCAAGCAAAAGAGATACTAAGAGTTTTAGAATCTGAATTGGTAAAGCAGAACAAGGAAATAATAGAAGTAGAGGATATGATTACTAATCCTCGTGAGACTTATAAAGGAAGAGTACATTTACTAATTAAAGACAATGAAACAGGAGCAGTTTTTGAGCTTCAGTTGGGACCCAAAAGTATTACCGAATTTATCGAACGTCCAGTAACTATTAACTACGGACAAAAAGAAATTGTCACTGATAAAGGAACTATATTAGTTGAAGATGAAACTCTAAACTCTAATTATCACGACCTTATATACAAATGTATACCAAAATTAAAAACAAATCCTAAATTTGAAAAATTTAAGAATGATTTTGAAAAAATTGAACGTAAATACTTAGAGATACAAGATAAAATATATAAAACCGAACTTGAGGGAACATATGAAAAAAATAAACCTCAAATTGAACAAGAAATGGCACAATTAGATAAAATGCTAATCTCAGTTTTCTCAAAAATTGACAAAAATTATATAATAAAATCATTGGAGGAATAAAGATGAAAATGAAAGTTAATTTGTTAGTTAAAGACAAGGAAAACAATATTGTACTCTCTGAAGAGTATATTATAAATGATAAATCAGATATACCTAAAGTCTCTTCTAAAATCTCTGAAAGAATGGTATATCTAGAAAAAAAATATCCTTTTCCAGAATATGAAGTAGAGCAACAATTATCAATAATCCCCCCAAGTAGAAAAGATGAATGAAGTTTGAAATAAAATATCTGGATTCAAATGACAAAATAAAGAAAATATTAATAGAAGCTAAAAATCAAGAAGAAGTAATAAATAAATCAACCGAAATACTAGATCTAAAAACTATATTATCTATTAATCCAGTTTTTAGTTTTATAAATTTTAGTAACTTTGTACAGGAAAAGAAAATAGACCTTTCCACTTTAGCTTTTATTTGTCGACAATTTTCTCAAATGTTTCAAGCTAGTTTACCTGCTAATGTTATGATGGATATCTTCATAAAAACTATTAAAAAACCTTATTTAAAAAAAGTTTTTGAAAATATAAGTAATGATAT
>CALFWH010000036.1 GCA_937927985.1 uncultured bacterium
CAGACTTATCTAATTCTGCTTTTTCTGATTCATCTAATTTAATTTGAATTATTTTTTCTATTCCATTTTTACCAAGTACGACAGGTAATCCAATAACTAAATCATCATATCCATACTCTCCTTGACAATATACCGAAACAGGAAGGATTGATTTTTTATCCCATAGTATTGATTTAATCATAACAAAAACAGAAGCTGCAGGAGCAAAATAAGCTGATCCGGTTTTTAATAAGGAAACTATCTCTGCTCCCCCATTCCTTGTTTTATTTATTAATTCATCTAAATCATCTTTACTTAATAGATCCTTAATTGGTATTCCTTCAACATTAGTATGACTTAAAATAGGTATCATAGTATCTCCATGACTTCCCAGAACCAAAGCGTTAATGTTACTACTTGATATACCCAATTTTTTAGAGGCAAAATATTTAAATCTTGCAGTATCTAAAACCCCAGCCATTCCAAAAACTTTGGATCTTTCCCATCCATAATTGCTCAAGATTTTGTAAGCTAAATAAGTCATAACATCTAAAGGATTTGATACAACTATTACTATACTACCAGGAGAATATTTATAAATATTATTTACTACTTCTTTCATTATATTGGAATTAGTATTAAGCAAATCTTCTCTTGACATTCCTGGTTTTCTTGCTATTCCAGCAGTTATTACCACTATATCGCTATTTTTTATATACTCATAATTATTAGTCCCAATAATTTCTATATCAGATCCAAAAACAGATAGCATTTGCATCATATCTAAAGCTTTTCCTTTGGACATATCTTCTTGTATATCCAATAAAACAACATTGCTAATTTCATTTATTGATAATAAAAAAGCCAGAGTAGAACCTACATTACCTGCTCCTATTATTGAGATTTTATTCATAATATACCTCCTTTTATTCATTTTTAAACTTTATTAATAAAATTGTTATATTTTTCTTCAAGTTTATTATCTAAAATTAAGGAAAGTAGATAATCACCAAATTCTTTGGTAGTAGCTCCATCACTTCTACCTGTTATTACTATTTTTCTTTCGAATTGAGTAGCTATTTCTAAAGCCATATTAATTTTTTTAGCAATATTATTAAAACCAATAAATTCTAGCATCATTGCTGAAGCTTTTATTATACTTGAAGGATCTGCATAATGATGCCGGTTTTCTTGTACCATTCTTGGAGCACTACCATGAATAGCTTCAAACATAGCATATTTAGTGCCAATATTTGCAGATCCTGCAGTGCCTACTCCTCCCTGAATCTCTGCTGCTTGATCAGTTAATATATCACCAAATAAATTAGGTAAAACAAAAATTTCAAATTCACTTCTCCTCTTCTCATCTATTAACTTAGCAGCCATAATATCTATAAACCAATCATCTGCTTTTATCTCAGGATAATTTTTAGCAACCTCATAAAAAACTTTTAAAAATATTCCATCTGTTGTCTTAATAACATTAGCTTTATTGACAGCTGTTACTCTCTTATATCCATTATTTTTTGCATATTCGAAAGCCATCCTTATTATTCTGTAACTTCCCTTATAACTAATCAATCTAAAATCTATACCAAACATATCTTCAAATTCTATTCCCTTAGATCCTAATGTATATAAATCTTCAGTATTTTCCCTAAAAAATACCCAATTTATTTTCTTTTGAGGAATACTTACTGGTCTTATATTAGCAAATAAATCCAATTCTCTTCTTAAAGCAACATTTGCACTTTCTATGTTAGGCAATCCTTCTCCTTCTTTAGGAGTAGTAGTTGGTCCTTTTAATAATACATTACACTTTAAAATTTTATCAAATACATCATCAGGTATAGCTTTGTTTTCTTTTATCCTTCTTTCTAAAGTTAAACCTTCTATGTCTTCAAAAACAACGTCAGATTTTCTTATTTCATCTTCTAACAAAATACTTAATATTCTTTTAGCTTCTTGAATTATAAAAGGTCCTATACCATCTCCATCAATAAATCCTATTTTTATTGGTCTAAGATTATGAAAACTAAATTTTTCGTCTTGAATTGAAATGTTTCTTACTCTCTCAAGTTGCTCAAGTACTAGATTAATAAAATAATCTTGTACCTCTTGAAATACTTTTTCATGAGGATAAAATTTTTTCATAAATCTCCTCCTAATAAATTTTCTTCTATTAGTGATTTTATTTTTTTCTTTATTCGCTGAATAGTATTATCCACTGATTTAACAGTTAAGTTAGTTTTTTTAGCTATTTCACTATAGGATAAACCTTGAGCTCTATAGTTTAATATTTCTTTTTCTCTTGCTGTTAGTTTTGAAAATAAATTTTCTTTTATCCTATTCTTCTCCATAAAATCTATAATACTATCTTCTATTGATATTTCTTCATTTGACCCTTGAATTATTTTTGAAGGAGATATGTAGTTATATAAACTTTTTTCACTTGAATCATCATCGAAAATATTTTGTTCCAAAGATATTGGATTTTTCAATACTTTTGTTTTATTTCTATTAGACATTTTTATAGCAGTGGTTATTTGTCTTTGAACGCAAATATTTGCAAACTTTAGAAAATTTCCTTTGGTTTTATCAAAATCTTTTATTGCTTTTAGAAATCCTATATAAGCTTCTTGAATTATATCTTCTTTCTCTCCACCAGGAATGTAAAAAGGAATTACTTTTGAAAATAGAAATTTAGAATATCTTTTTATAAGTATTTTTGTAGCTTCCTTATTTCCACTTTTAGCTAAATCTATTAATTCTTCATCTTTAAGATTTTCTAATTCATTTGAAAATAAGGAGCTTTCTTCTTGATTAATACTTAGTTTTCTTACTTTCGAGGAAGATTTTTTATTTTTATTACTCTTATTTTTTTTATTTTTCATTTTTGGTATCTTTTATTATTAATCTTTTATCGAAAGTTTTCTTTTCATCGTATTCGAAATATTCATCCATTCTTACGGTATCTTGCTTATTATATATGGCAAATTCATAAGTATTTTCCATTTCTATAACCTTGGTAGGACATATTTGTTCACATAATCCACAAAATATACAGGCGCTAACATTTATTTCGAATTTTTCAACTATAGTTCTTCCCAATTCATCTTGTAAAACTTCCATTCTTATAGCTTTAACTGGACAAACTTGGGCGCAATAACCACAGGCTATACATATTCCACTTTCACAACTCAAACATCTTATTCCTTCTTCTATACTGTAATCATCTATATCTACTTGCTTTCTTACATATTCTGGTATTTTTATCATATTTCCCCCTCTGATTATAATTTAAATTTAAAAAGAAACAGCTTTTTTATAAATTTTATTTACATTTAATGGCCCTAAGATCTTAAGATATTCTTCACTTATTATTGGTGGGTTTTGACCTGTAAGGAAAAAGTTTACTTTTTCTGCTGTTCTATTACCACTTGCTAAAGCAACTATAGCTGGTTGTGGACCATAGCAAGCTTCACCACAAGCAAATACTTTTGGCCTACTTGTTTGCCCAAATCTATAAACAAAACCATTCACCATCACATCATAACCATCTACTACTATTTCTCCTCTAGGACCAACTATATCTTTAGGAGCAAAAGGTATGTCTATATCTCTTGATACTGCTAATATTATGGTATCACAAGGAATAACAAATTCTTCGTTTGTCCTAATTATTTTTCTTCTCCCGTTAGGTAAAACTGGTCCATATGCACATTTTGCAACTTTTAGTCCCTTGATATTATTTTTTTCATCTACTACTACTTCAAAAGGCATAACTTGACAAATAAATTCTATACCATCATCTTCTTCTGCTTCTACTTTTTCTTCTTCACTAACTGGTATATCTTCTCTAGCTAATATATCAACGATTGTAACTTTATCTGAAAAAACTTTTTTACAAGTTCTAGCCGCGTCTATTCCTGTACCTCCACCACCAATCACAACTACTTCTTTACCTATTTTGTAACTTCTTACCCCTGTGTTCCAATCTTCTAAAAACCATTCTGCTTGGATTAAGTTTACTTTTTCAGAATTTTTAAGATTTAGTTTTCTTGGCTTAGTTGCTCCTGCTGCAATAACCACTGCATCATATTTTTCTTCTAATTCATCAAAAACTAATCCTACAGGATCTAAGTTTGTACCAACATAGTTTATCTGGCTTTTAAAGTTATTGTCTATTTCTTCTAGAGAAATAACTTTATTATATTTTTCTTTCTGCTCAGAAGAAATGATCATTATATTATAAAAAATTCTTCCATTTTCTGTGAAAGTTATTAAATTTTCATATTCTTTATTCATTAAATCTTTATCTAATCTAAAAAATGCTACTCCAGAATTCAGGTATCCTCCACAGAAATGGTATTTTTCAAATAGATCAACTTTATGTCCGAATCTAAGTAATCTATGAGCTACTGCTATACCTGCAGGTCCAGCTCCTATAACTGCTATTCTTTTATCAGTTAAAGGTCCAATTATTGTATACTTCAGGGTTTCTTTTGATTGATAATAATTTTTTATATTGTATTCACTTATGGCTTTCTTGATTAATCTTATTGAAATTGGTTTATGATCTTGTACTCCCCTACTACAACTAGTTTCACATGGTGCAGTACATAGATTACCAAAACAGAAAGCAGTTGGATTATTAATTGTTTCTTCTTTTAGAGATTTTAGAAAATTATTTTCACCAGCTAACATTACATATCCTCTTGCGTCAACATTTGCAGGACATCCCCTTACGCAAGGAGGTAAATTATAAGAGTTAATTAAATATTCAGTTCTTTTATAGATTGTTTCTTTTGTATTGAAATCTCTAACTCTTACTTTTCCTCTCCACCTCGAAAAAGCACTTTTTATTGTTAAAGGATAATTAACAGTATATATTGGCTCTTTTAAAAAATATTTATATGTTATTTTTAAACCTTCTATTAATCTTCTTAATGAATCAGCTAAAAACTCTAAACTGTTTATCAAACCACCCACCTTCTTCCCTCTATTAATTATACCTAAATAAGTTAATATACTTTTTATCAGATAATTTCGTGTTTTTAATTGAAGCAATTACTATGGCAAATATAATCCATGAGAATAATGGAATAAACCAATTAGAATTTTTAAATAATAGTACATCAATAGAAGCTACTATAATATGAATTAATGTTATAGGAATAAAAGCTTTCCACGCTAAATCCATTAAGTGATCTATTCTTATTCTTGGATAAGTCCATCTAAAGAACATTATTAATCCTACAATCAAAAAAGCTTTTAAAATTATCCAGATAAAATTATCATTTATAGCTAAAATATATTCATATAAACCTAAAGCGTTTAAAGTGGGACTAAATAGATTTATCAAGCTGTGGGGTATTAAGGAATATCCCCCTAAAAATAAGGTAGCAATTATAGCGCTATTAAAAAACAAATAACCATACTCAGCTAAATAAAATAAAGCAAAAGCCATTCCACCATATTCAGTACTAAATCCTGCTACTAATTCAGATTCTGCTTCTGGTAAATCAAATGGTGCTCTATTATTCTCTGCTACCATAGACCATAAAAATATAATAAACATTAAAGGTTGATAAACTATTAACCAAAAGTAATTATTCTGAAAATTAACTATATCAACAATTTTAAAACTACCAGTGAAAACCATTAACGATAAAAAAGAAAGTAACAAAGGTATTTCATAACTGAGCATTTGAGCTACTGTCCTTAATCCCCCCAATAAAGAATACTTATTATTACTAACCCAAGCTGCTATAACTAAAGATAAAACCATGTAACTAGAAACAGCAAAAATAAACAATAAACCTATATCAAGTTTACCAAGTAATATATAGTTTTTAGAAAAAGGAAACATTCCAAAAGCTAAAACCACAGTTGTAAAAGCTAAAATAGGAGATAATATAAATAGAAAAGGATAAGATCCTTGAGGAATTATTATTTCTTTCTGAATTAACTTAGCAACGTCTGCAATAGGTTGTAATAATCCTCCTAACCAAATATTTTTAGATCCCGCTTTTAAGAGAAAAGGAAAATTAACTAAAGTAGGCCCCATTCTTCCCTGTATCTTTGCAGATAACTTCCTTTCTATCCAAACATTTACTATTACACTTAACATTAAAATAGTTATTATTCCCGTTATTCCTATTATAGAATAACTTAAAAGATAAAGTATATTTGAATAACTGAATTTATTATGAACTTGTAAAAAACTATTAACTAATCCTAAAAATCCAATTTTGTCTAAAACTATGTATATGGGTAGTATTAACATAATTAACAAAAATGAAATAAAAAAATAAAAAAATAAAAGCTTAAAAGTAAATAAGAAAAAGCTTATAAAATTCTTACTCATCTTCGCTCTCCTTAATATTTTATCGTTTCAAGAATATGTTTTGATTTATTAATTTACTTTACTATTTTTTTATAAATATTTTTCTTCAATTGCTAATAATTTCCTTTAAATATCATTTTGAAGTTTTGAAATTATATGTAGTATAAACTTGCACTTAAAAAATTATTTAAAACAGAATAGAAACTTTCCTCTATCTTGTTATTACTTTTAAGATTCATTTTATAATAGTTAAAATCAATAACAAGTCTGTTTAATATGCTATCCTTAGACATTATTTTTGTTAGGAGTTCTGTTTGTATAGTACTTTTAATAAAGTTATTATTGTTATTTTCGTTTTTAAGAAAATTAACTCTAATCAATTGAGAATACAAGTAATCGGGATCTTCATATTTGTTAGCCATTGGAAAACCTGTAATGGTATTTAAAATTGATTCTAAATTCTTTACAAAGATATCAAAATTATTTTCATTTATTATCAAGTTATTTATAAATAAATTTAAATTTGTTGTATTAGTATGTGAATTAATTATATTTCTTAATTCATTTATCATAAACTGTTTATTTTGCCTAAATGATGGATCTTGGGGATCTAAGGAATTATATATTTTAGCCCATAAAGCTAATCTTAACCAAAAGATTCTATCTTTTGGCATATCTGGGCTTTTTTGTATAACCCAAGGAGATACTTTCTGCCCAATTCTCCTTATAGCCTCTAAGGTATTTGTTAAAACATTTATATCCAAACTATCTAGAAAATTTATTAAATTGTTACCAAATTTTTTTGTAAATAATAGATTTTTGAGTTGTTGTTTAATGATATTATATTCATTTGTGTTAACTTGATTATTTTTTATATAATCAAGCATAATTGATGAAAGCGAATAAATCTTAAGAAAATAAAAACAATCTCCATATTTTAAATCTCCTTCTCTTATAGATTTTTTCAAATAAGAAGAAGCTACCCCTATAAAACTAGAGTACAAATTAGAAGATATATTTTTAATTAATTCATTTCTATCTATATTAAATTTTGCACCTTGTATTATTAAATCATCTATTAGATTTTTAATGTCTTTATCTTGGACATTAATTAATAATTGATAAAAATTCTTTGAATCTCTAGTAGAAATTGAAGAATAAAGTATTAGATTAATAATATCATTGAAATCTTTTTGGTTTTCAATAGTTAATGGCTTGATAGATTCATTTATAATACTTAACGTATTTAGAATTGAGTTAATTATTTTTTTATAAGCTTCTATATTATTTGCTAATAAAGGATCTTCTAAAAAATCATTAACGAAATCTTTTATATAATCAAAATTCCAGAAGGAAGATGTAAACTCATTTAGAAAGTTATTTAATTCTCCTTGTAAGAGAGGAGTTAAATATAGGGCTTTATCTAGAATTAAAGCCAAATTTTTAGCTTTAAGGAAGAGGCTAAGCATTGTTTTTTGGTTTGGTAAATCTTGAGCTTTAGCATCCCAAGCCGCTTGCCCTATAAAATTATCCCCTAAAAACTCAAAAACTTTTACCGGTATAGGGCTTAAATAATTTTTTACCAACTGATTTATT
>CALFWH010000037.1 GCA_937927985.1 uncultured bacterium
TAAGGGTGCTGGAATTAGAGACGGTAATGGAATAATATTTATATCTTCAAAAGGATATGTTTATCCTTCTGGTTTTTTACCCATAATTGTTGGAAATCTTAGAAAAGATAAACTAAGTTATATTTATAGAAATAGTGAAATATTAATAAAACTTAGAGATCCCGATAATTTTAAGGGTAAGTGTGGAATATGTGAGTTCAAGTATATTTGTGGTGGATCTAGAAGTAGAGCTTTTAGTAGATATAATGATTACTTAGCTGAAGAGCCATTATGTATATATAAACCAAAATCATGATAATCCCAATATTCTTTTAAAGATTCTAGAGTTTTCGAGAGGTTATTGATAAGATTAGTTGACGGATTGAAATTAAGTAGTTTTCTTGCTTTAGATATATCAGCCCATGTTTCCTTTGGTTCAAAGGAAGAGTAATCTTCTATAACTATTTTGGTATCTTTTTTCAAAATCTGAAACATTATTTTTACTAAATCAATTACTTTTACTGGTTTATCGCTACCTATGTTTATTATTTCAAATAATTTTTTATCTTGGAATAGTTTTATTGAATGGAAGGTAGCTTGAGCTACATCTTCTAGATAAGTAAAATCTCTTTTTATATCTTTACCTCTTATTTTGATTGGTTTATTTTGGATAATATTTTGGAAGAATTTATAGACTGCCATATCTGGTCGATTATAGGGACCATAAACAGTAAAATATCTCAAAATTATAACCTTAAAATTGTAAAAATTATAAAAAAAATTAGCAATATTCTCTGAGGAAAATTTAGTATATGCGTATGGTGATTTAAATTCCTTTATTTGTAAATCTTCTCTAAAAGGGGTTGGATTTCCAGTATATACAGAAGATGTTGAGGCTAAAATGAATTGCTTTTTAAAATTATTATTTTTACTTATAAATTCCATTAGGTTCTCAGTAGCTACGATGTTATTTTTTATATATTTTGAAGGATTTTTAAGACTGTACTTTACACCTGGATAAGCTGCTAAATGTATTGTTAAATCTATCTTTGGTAACTTTTCTTCTAATATCTTAAAGCTGCTTTTTTTAGATAGATCTAAATTAAAGTGATGGTATAATTTGTATTTTTTTAGTTTTTCAAAACGAAACTTTTTTAAAGAAGGTTCATAATAATTATTAAAGTTATCTATTCCAAAAACTTGGTGGTTATTTTTTAAAAATTCTAAGGCTACATAAAAACCAATAAATCCGCAAGAACCAGTTATTAAAACATACATTATTTATAAGTTTTATCTGTTAGAAAATTTACTTTTTTTAGAGGTACTATAACAAGAAAATATATGAATAAAGTTACTGTTAAGAAAATAAACAGTGCATTAACAAATTTACCAATTAATATTGACCCGATTTTTAAAGAAGAAAAATCTGGTTCTCCAATTAATAAGGAAATAACTGGCATCATAATATCGGATACTAGTGAATTAATAACCTGTCCAAATGTATTAGCAATAATAACAGCTATTGCTAACTCTATGATATTTCCTTTTGTTATGAAATTTAGAAAATCTCTTATCATACGTAAAATATTATACAATTTACATAACATATCCTTTATGAAAGTCTTATATGAAAATCTTATATGAAAATCTTAAATCAAAATGAATAAAAGGAAAGGTAATAAAATTTAAAGAATATGTTTACTATAGGATTAGCTAGTAAATTCCAAGGATTATTCAGGGGGGTAAACAATGATAAAAGTAAGTGAAGTTTTGGTTTCAACTGATTGGGTACTAGAAAACCTAAATAATCCACAGATAAGAATAGTACAAGTTGATGAAGATGTATTATTATACGATATGGGACATATTCCCAATTCAGTAAAAATAGATTGGTTTACTGAGTTAAATGATCCAGAGGTTAGGGATTTTATAGATGAAAAGCAATTTGAAAAATTATGCTCTTCCAAAGGTATTTCTAATGATACTACAGTAGTATTTTATGGAGATAAAAATAATTGGTGGGCTTGCTACGCTTTCTGGATATTTAAACTATTTGGGCACAAAGATTGCAGAATAATGGATGGTGGCAGAAAAAAATGGATAGACGAAAAAAAGCCTCTAACAAAAGAAATACCACAATTCCCACAAACAACCTACAAAGCTAATAAAAGAAATGACAAAGAAATAAGAGCTTTCAAAGAAGAAATACTAAAATTTTATAATGAAGCTAGATTAGGAAAAGAAGTAGTACTGGTTGATGTTAGAAGTCCCCAAGAGTATACAGGAGAATTGATACATATGCCTGATTATCCCCAAGAAGGAGCACTAAGAGGTGGACATATTCCAACAGCTATCAATATACCCTGGGGTAAAAACGTAAACGAAGATGGTACATTCAAAACAATAGAAGAACTTAGAAAAATGTATCAAGACCTCGGAATAACCCCAGATAAAAAAGTAATAGCCTACTGCAGAATCGGAGAAAGATCCTCATTAACTTGGTTTGTCTTAAAATATATACTTGGATATGAAAATGTTAAAAATTACGATGGTTCATGGACTGAATGGGGCAATACCGTTAAAACCCCAATAAAAAAAGGGAATGAACCATAAAATGAACTCCATCAAAAAAAAAATTGATTCTCTAACAAAACAAGATATCGAAAAAATATCAGTATGGGATCAAGAAAATGCATACTTGATCCCCTTTTTTTTTGACTCTAACCAAGAATTACTAATTCCACTATATCACGACGTAGTACCAGCTATCTTTTATGTAAAAGCTAAAATATTTAAAGATACTCAATACTTAGGAATTGCTAAATATTCCAATGACCTTTTTTATCTAAGCAACGATTTTCAAAATTTGGATATCCATTTTTTTGAAAATGAAGATAGGATAACTAAATTGAAAGATGAACATTTACCAATTTTTTTGAAAATAGATCTTAAAACTTATCCCTTTTTTAATAATTACATAATCCTATTAACAGATTTACAAGAATTACAAAAAGTAGCCAGTTTTTTTAGTATTTTTTTTCATCAAATTGATAATTTAAACATTCTTTTGACAGGTGATTTAGGTACTGGAAAAACTGAATTTGTAAAAAAAATCATCCCATCTGTAAGCCCCTCCTTTAATATTTTGTTTTCATACAAAAAAAATCATAAGATTATTAATCATTGGGATCTGTATAGAATAGAACCTACTACTGAAAACTTACAAGACTTGGATTTCTGGTTCTACTTGAATCAAGATAATACCCTTAACCTAATAGAATGGGCTAATAAGATAAAATTAGAATATTACATATCTAATACTGACAAAAAAAAATTACTATGTATAAATTTATCTTTCCATGAGGTTGATTACCTTAGATATATGGTTATATCTTTTTTTGAAGAATTCATAGCATATAACGAACTTATAAAGGAATTCTTGATTAATTTTGAATAACTATAAATTGGATAACAATAAAAAAAGAATACAGGGGGAAATAATAGATAGTGGAAAGATTAAGGAAAATTTTATTAGCTAATGTATTAGTAGCTTTGGTTTTGGTTATACTTTCTTGTAGGGGAGGAGGTGGCGGGGGATTTTTACCTCCTATTGGAGGGGGAAGTGATGGAGGTGGTGGAAGTGGTAGCATCAACCCTAACCAATCCCAAATTAACTCAACTCAAGAAGCCTATATAATATTTACTACTAAAAATAATCAAATTACATCATCGAATTACTCTATTAGGTTTACTTCTTCTAATGCAAATATTCTAGCTAATCAAACAGGAGAATATGAAGAAGAACAAACCAATGATAATTTCCCACACTTTAGGTGCGGTTTTATCCCTACTCAAAAAAATGGAAACCAAAATATTTTTTACTCAACTACTAGACCAAATATCGGAGATACCAAAAACTTCTCGGTTATGGGTATAAATACTCCTTCTACCTGTAGAGATGTAAATGATAACCCCAATTTTGCAATATGGGTTGCAGATAGTGATTGGGGAGTAAGTGTAACACAAACACAAGTTAATAATCTTGCATCAAGATTTATTCAAGACTATCAAACACTTACTAATGGTATAGGTACGCCCAATTTTTATGTTGATATACTAATTTCTTCAAATGTGGATAATGAAAATCCTATTGATATAATAGGATATTTTTGGGCATTTGAAGATTCACAAAGAGTTAATATCCATCCTTATTGCTTTAGTTTAAATTATGGAATTTACAATGAAGCAAATGTTACCTTAGCTCATGAATTTGTCCATCTGTTATCTTTCCATTTTAGCATTGGCAATAAGGAATCCTGGATAGAAGAAGGATTAGCTACGTATGGAGAAGATTTATGCGGATATTCTGGAAATGTAAGAGTAAGTTCATTAATTTCTTTCTTTAATTCTCCTAATAATACAAGTTTAGTAGGAAATTTAGTAAGTTTTG
>CALFWH010000038.1 GCA_937927985.1 uncultured bacterium
GGGTTTTATTTTCTAATTTTTCCTCTTTATTGGTTGTTTTTTTTTCTTTGTTTTCTTCTTTTATTTTTTCATCTATTTCTTTTTGGAATTCATCTGAGGAAGGGATTGAGGTTTCTTTTGATTCTTTTTTATCGATATTTGGATTTATTTTATTTGGATTTTTAATTTCCATAAATTACCCCCTTAAGCAAGATTATTTTTGTAATTGATGTAATTAGAAAGGACTTTGGATACATAATTTTGAGTTTCTGAAAATGGAGGTATACCTCCGTATTTTTGGACATTTCCTGGTCCTGCATTATAAGCTGCTAACGCTAATTTTATATCTCCGTTAAAAATATCTAACATTTGCCTTATATACTTTGTACCACCCATTATATTTTCTCTTATATCAAAAGGATTTTTAACTCCTAATTCTTTAGCAGTTTGGGGCATTAATTGCATTAATCCTTGAGCACCAACAGGTGAAACAGCATTTGGATTGAAACCACTTTCCTGTTTTATTATTGCTAATATCAAAGCTTCATCAACTTGAAAAGTCCTAGAAGCTTCCCTTACAGCCTGTCTTATCTGATCATCGATATTGATATTACTAAAATTATTACTAGCTTGATCCAAAAACTTAGAAAATATCTTATTAAAATCCTCTTGATTATTCCTATCTTCAACCTGCTTAGTACCTATAGTATTAAAAATTTCATCTATTCGATTAAATTTTGATTCTATTTTTTCATTCACTAACTCATTTAATCTATTAAAAACCTCCATAATTAAACCCCCTCTTTACCTCTACTATAAAAATTTTTAAACCTTTTAAATTTATCTAAAAAAAATGTAAAAAAATTGTTAAATAAATAATAAAACATTTTCAAGATTAAAAATTATATACATCTATTATATACTAGGGGAGGGATAAAAAATGATAAATTCCTTTGATTCAATTTATATACAAGGATCAATACAAAGAGAACTAGGACTCCAAAAAGAAATAAATGAAAACAGGTCAGGAGCAATAAAAGGACAAGTAGAAACAAAAGCTAACTTAGAATATTTTGACAAATATATTGAAGCAGGAACAAGTGCAGAAGCAAAAGCACTCACAGAATTAACCTATAAAAAATCAACAAGTGATTCAGAATTAGAAATGAAATTTAGAGGTGGAGTTTCAACTTATGCAGAATCCAAAGCAGTTGGAGGCAAAAGTATCATAACAAAAGAAAACGAAATAATATCAAAAACAGGATTTTATATAGCACTAAGGAAAGGAGCACAAATATTTGGAGAAATCAGCCATACTACATCATCAAATGAAGGATCAATAACAGGATCAATAGGATTATCTGCTGGTGGAGTAGGTATAGCAGCAGGATTCCAATCCGAAGCAATTATTAATCTAAAAAGCTGGGACTTAAAATTCTCAACTTTTGCCGAAGTTGATATAGGACTCCCAATATCAATAAGTGCAAATATTCAAGGAGAAACTAACATATCACAAGAAATTTCTCAAGTTAGAAACGACCTAAACCAATATGTCCAACAAAAAGAAAAAGAAAAAATCTCTCAAATCCTTCAATCTAATCCCCAACAAGCTAAACAAATCGACAGAAAAGCAATAAGAAATGAAATACTACAAAATGTATCTGGTTGGCAACAAAAACTCAATACCATAAAACAATTAACTCAACAAAAAATATCCAGAATACTTAGCTCCTTTAATAACGAAGTAATCAAGAAAGCAATGAATAGTACAAATTCAAGATTAATTAAAAATGTCCTTAGATCCTTTGGTGCAGCAACCAAAATAGCTAGCTCTTTAGCCTCACGAATTATAACTTTACTTGCTCCCAGAATAAATACCTCCATAAACGAAATCAAACCTACTGACTTAATTAAAACTTAAAAACTTGAATAAAATCTAAAGTTTTAATAAAAACTGCTATTCAAATAGAAATCTAGGATCTACTTTTAATATTTCATGGCTATAAAAGGGTTCAGCATACTGGGTCCTTGCCAATAATCCCCAATACCTAGCAAATGTCTTTACATATTCCTCTACCTGAAAATCACTAAACTGGCTTTCATAAGCTTTGCAAGCATCTATCTTCCTAGATATAAAATCACTTATATCAACTACAAAAGAAGGAGTCATATTTATCCTTAAATGATTAGAAAAAAACCTAAATATTTTCTTAGAGTACCAAACATCACCTTCTAAATTTACCTTGGTCAATTTTGAATAAAATCTGGAAGCGTAGGATATGTTGTAAGCTTGCACATGATCAGGATGGGCATCAATTTCAAGATGACAAAAAATAACGTCAGGCTTATATTTCCTTATTATTGAAGCTACTTTAAATCTTGCTTCTATACTATCAAAAAGGAATCTATTTTTGAGATCTAAAGTTATTCTTTCAACTGAAAGAATTTCTGCAGCTTTTTTAGCTTCTTGGATTCTTTTTTCTGGATTACCTCTTGGTGTAGGCTCTCCATTAGTAAGATCTAAAATCATTCCTTTATATCCTTTACTGGATAAGTAAGCTATGGTGCCTCCCATTGCTATTTCACAATCATCGGGATGAGCGCCAATACAGAGAAAATCTATTTTCATAGATGATAAGCGCGCCCGGCAGGACTCGAACCTGCGACCCTGGGATTAGAAATCCCATGCTCTGATCCTGCTGAGCTACGGGCGCACATTTAACTACTTCTACAAACCCTAAATTAATCCTTCCACTTACCTAGAAAAATTCAACTTTCTAATTATCATCAAAGAAAAAATCGTCAAAATCTTCCTCTTCTACTCTTTTAGGTTTATATTTAGTTTTGGATTGTCTATCAAAATCTTGATCAACTTCAAATTCATCGAAGTTTTTGTAAGGTTTATCAAAACTCTTTTCTGGCTTTTTCTTATCTTCGACAAACCTATCTATTGGTTTTTCTGTTTTCCTTTCATTGTCTGGTTTTTTATCTAACATTCTAAAATTGTCTATAATTATTTCATAAATTTTTCTTTTCGTACCATCCTGACCTTCAAAGCTTCTGGTTTGAATTCTTCCTTCAACCATTATTAATCTACCCTTAGTTAAGTATTTAGAAGCTATTTCAGCTTGTTTATCAAATGAAACTAAATCAAAAAAATCGGTTTCATCATTCATTCTTTCAACAGCTATTGAAAAAGTAGCTACAGCTTTACCCTGCTGACTATACTTTAAAGTAGGATTATTTACAACTCTTCCTATCAATAAAACCTTGTTATACATTCTTCAATTTAGTGGGATTTTATATACCGCTTAATCCCCACCAAAGCGGTAATTATTTTTTTTAATTGGTTTAAATTTTACCAGCTTTCTGAAATAAAAAATCTTCAACGAGTTTTTCAAACATTTTTCCTCTTTCTTCTGCAGACTTAAATTGATCAAAACTTGCCCCTCCAGGAGCTAAAAGTATTCCTATTTTATCAAAATTATTCCCTTCTAGTAAACCTAAATCAATGGCCTTTTGGAAAGCTTGCTCTAAACTAGAGAAAGCATACATATACTTTAAAGAAGTTTTCATAAAAGGATTAATAAAAAGATCAGAATGTTTACCAAATGTTATAATTCCAAGCAAATTATTTTTTACTTCTAAAGCCATCTTCTCTAATTCCTTAAACATCTCTTCTTTAGAAGAATATTTTGGTACTCCTCCCATTAAAAGTATTATACCAAAATTCTTAATATTACTATCTACATAGTAATTTCTTACAGTTTCCAAACTAGCTTTGGTAGCTTGAATATTAGTAGCTTTACTATCATTAAAAAATTCAATATTTCTATAATTACCAATAGCAATTAACCTATGATCCAAAGGTACAAAATTATCAAGCACTTGTATTATTTTATCCAAGTTAATCTCTTGCTTTCTATAATTCCTTAAGTACAAAAATATAGCTAATAAAGCAGGCATCAAATTTTCTAAATATATACCAACTCTCTTAAAAATACTGTTACTCAAATTTTGAACATTAAACCTTAATAAATCTTGTGATTTTTTAGAATTCCTTATCACTATTTCATTATCTTTATTTAAAGCATAATAATTAATCTTAAGAGAATTAAAAATAGAACTATTAGTAGAATTCCAAGAAAAAGAGTTAATACTGGATTTAATTTTACTAGATTTCAAATAACTTAAAGTATTGTGATCTTCAAAATTTATAATGCAATTATCTTTCTTTAATTGAAAATAGAGAAGTTTTAACTTTGATTTTATATAATCTTGTAAATCGGGATGTCTATCTAAATGATCAGAGGTTATGTTTGTTATGATAGCTATTTGGGATCTAAAATTATTCGTCATTTTTAATTGAAAAGAACTAAGCTCCAAAACAATTATTGGATTTTCAGAAAATTTGGAATTATAAACTACTTCACAGAAAGGTATACCTATGTTACCACCTATAAAAATATCTCCATCTATATGAGATTTTAGAAATTGGTAAATTAAAGTAGTCACAGTGCTTTTTCCATTAGTACCAGTAATAGCTATAATAAAAAATTTACTATTATTTTTAGTTAGTACTTTGTAGCCTGCCTCTATTTCAGAAATTACAGGTACTCCAAGAGATTTACAGTTTTGTATAATATAGTGATCAAACGGTACTCCTGGACTAACTATCAGATATTTATAGTTTTTCATTTCATTTAAGATATAATTTGGTTGCCTACCTAAAAAAATTTCTTTAAAATATTGTTTATAATCTTGATCAATAACTAGATTACAATTATCATCAAAACCATTAACTTTAAATCCTATATCTTTATATAATTTAGCAGCTGCTAATCCACTTTTAGATAATCCTAGAATTCCTACAGAATCTTTCCTTATCCTAACCATTTTTCCTCCCCAACACAAGAAATGGTATGAATTTTATTAATTTAATTATCCTTGGTATTCTTTTGAGATCGGTAAATAATCTATAAGCCCATTCTAATTTCATTTTTCTAAGTATAACTGGAGCTCGTTTATAAACCCCAGCCCAAACATCAATACTGCCACCTATTCCAATTGCTATCCTAAAATCTAACTTTTCTTTATTAGTATAAATCCACTTTTCTTGTTTGGGGCTTCCCATTCCAATTAATAAAATCTCTGGCTTAACACTATTTATTTTCTCCACTACAACCTCATCATCCTTAAAATAACCATTATAATACCCCACAATATTAGCCATTTGATATGCTTTTTTTATATTTTCAATAGCTTTCAATAAGTTTTCTTCTTTAGAGCCCAAAATAAAAACCCTATATCCAAAACTAATTAATTTTTCAGCTAGTTCAATACCGTTAATCGGATCTATTTTATTACCATATAATCTTTGATAAAACATAGCAATTCCAACAGAATCTATAACAACAACACTATTATCAATTATTTTTTTAAATTCTTCATTTTTTAAAGAATCAATAAACATCTCGGTATTAAGAGTTACTATTATATCCCTTTCGTTTTGTTTAATGATTGATTCTATATAATTTTTAACTTCCTGAAAATTTAGAAAGATTTTTTTAGGATGTAGGTGATAGATTTTCATAATTTTCTACATCTACTACCCCAAACTGTATCCTCAATAATAAATCCTTTTTGTTTTACCTTTTCTCGTATATCATCAGCCAAAGCGTAATTCTTTTCTTTTCTTGCTTTATTACGTATTTCTATTAACTCTAAAATTTCTTGGGGGATTTCAGGAATTTTTAATAGATCTAATCCTAGAACCTTGTCTACTTTATCTAAAATATTTATTAAATAAGATGCGTCTGCTTTGTTTATTTGTTTTGGATATTTATTTAAGAAAACAAAAAATTCATTAGATAGCTCAAATAGATAAGATAAAGCTTTAGGAGTGTTTAAATCATCTTTTAAAGACTCTTCAAAATTTGCCAAAAATTCATCAGCTATCTTTTTAAGATCACTATTTAATCCCTCATCTTTGGCAAACATTTTTATGTCAAACAAAGTCATAACAAAGGATTTTAAGGAATTAAGAGCAGTTTCCGCTCCTTTCAAACTATCAAAAGTAAAATTTAATTTATTTCTATAGTGAGTCTGTAAGTAAAGTAATCTAAGAGCTAAAGGATTAGGAATATCTTTTATTGTCAAAATATTATTCAAAGATTTACTCATTTTTTGTCCTTCAACTATTAAATGGTTAACATGAAACCAGTATTTTGCTAATATGCAATCGAAAGCTGCTTCTGATTGAGCTATTTCATTTTCATGATGTGGAAATATCAAATCTATTCCTCCAGCATGTATATCAAAAGGTTGCCCCAAGTATTTTCTATTCATTGCACTACATTCTATATGCCAACCTGGCCTACCTTTACCTATTGAAGTTTCCCAAAAAACCTGCCCATCCTCTGGAGTATAAGCCTTCCATAAAGCAAAATCAGAAGGATTCTCCTTATCATATTGATCAGTATCTATTCTTACAGACTTCTTCAAATTACTTAAATCTATTTTACTAAGCTTACCATAATCTTTAAATTTAGAAATAGAATAATAAATACTTCCATCTTCAGTTTTATAAGCTATTCCTTTTTTTATTAAATTTTCAATTATTTGTATCATTTCGTTTATATTTTCAGTAGCTCTAGGATAAAAATTAGCTGGTTTTATGTTTAAACTATAAATACTTTCAAAAAAATAACTCTCATATTTTGAGGTTAAACCTTTTAGAGGAATATTTGAGTTATTAACAGCTTTTATTATCTTATCATCTACATCGGTTATATTTATAACCAGTACTACATTATAAGAAAAATATTCTAGTGTTCTTCTTAGGAAATCAACACAAGTAAATGTTCTTAAATTCCCTATGTGAGGATAGTCATAAACAGTAGGTCCACAAGCGTAAATTCCTACCTTGTTAGGATTTATTGGTTCAAAATTCTCTGTTTTCCCAGATAAAGTATTATAAATTTTCATAAATTTTTATAAATTTTTATAAATTTATTTTCATAAAAATTAACAAGATTTTTGTAGTAATTGATCAAGTACTAATAATTCTACTCGTTTATTTATCATTTTCTTGATTGCTTCTTCGCTGTCATTTGGATTGATATCTACTCCTTTTATAGCATCAACAAGTAACCATACATTATATCCCAATTCTAGAGCTGACAATACTGTTTGTAAGACGCAGTAATCAGTTGCAACCCCACAAACATATAGATTCTTTATATTTCTTTTCTGCAATTCTAAGTGCAAGTTAGTGTTTTCAAAAGCAGAATAAGCTTCAATATTCGGCTCAAAAGCTTTAGAAATAATTAAGTAATCTTTAGGTAAATAGACGTCTTTGTGGAATTCTGCACCTTTTGTATTTTGGACGCAGTGTTTAGGCCATATTCCACCATTTTCCTTAAATGAAATATGGTTTTCTGGATGCCAATCTCTAGTATAAACAACTAATGCACCCTCTTTTTCAAAAAATTTTATGTATTCATTTATAACTGGTATAATAGTATCGGAATTAGGTACTTCTAAGCTACCTCCCGCTAGAAAATCATTTTGCATATCTACAACAATTAAAGCTGAGTTTTTTAAATCTAATTCTTTCATTTTTTCACCCCCACTTAAACTAATCCCAATCAATAACAAAAGTAACCGGTCCAGAATTTATTATTCCAACTTCCATAAATTCTCCAAAAACCCCTACTTTTACTTTATTCCATTTTTTCAAAAATCGTCCTTTTAGTTCCTCAAATAATTCATTAGCTTTATTGAATTCTAAACTTTTTTCAAAAGACGGCCTTCTTCCACTTGATAGATCGCCATATAAAGTAAACTGAGAAACTAAAAGTATTTCTCCATCAATATCAATTAAAGACAAATTCATTTTACCTTTTTCATCTCCAAAAATCCTCAAATTAAGAATTTTATCAACAAACTTATCAAAAGTATTTATAATATGTGGGTAATCTTCATTTTTGAATCCAATTAATAAATTCAATCCTTTCTCAATCTTACTAACTTCTATATTATTAACCTTTACGTAAGAATTTATAACTCTCTGCACAACAACTCTCATAAAATCTTAATAAAAACTCTTTATAAAACTAATTCATTACATGTTTTTTGGATTCAATGAAATAATTATAAAAAGCTGGATTATATAACAATTTTTTCTCTTCTATTTTAGAAAGTATTTTTATGGATTCTTCCTGTTGATTATTCAAATACAATAAATTAGCTAAGGAAATTTTATAAAGTAAACTAGCATCAACCTCAAAAATAACAGTTTTTTTATAAAAAGGATAAATGGGTATTATTGCACTTAAAATTCTACCTTGATAATTACTAAAATTAATAGTTTTAATTAATTCCAAACTTTTATCATACTGATTATTTAACCAGTACAAAGTAGCTAAATTGTAGTTTACTAAAAAATCATTGGGATAAATAGAAAGGTATCTTTGAAAGTAACTTTCGGCTTCCACAAAATTCTCCATTAATAACGAAATAAAACCAATGTTATTATAATATTCAATATTAAATGCTAAAAAAGGAATCTTCATTATTCTATAAGCCAACTGCACATTAGTAGATAATAAAGAAATAACTAACTTTATAAATTCAGAATGTACAGTATCAGAATCATAATATATAAACTCTACATCATCAATATTTATGTCAAATCTACTCAATAATTTTTTAACATCCAACGAGCTAGATTTAATATTTTTCATTTCAAATAAATACACCTTACCTTTATATTTAATAGACATTATCTTTTTATCTAATAGTAAAAAAATGAGAGAAAAAGGATAAATAGATAAATCATCATCTAAATTCAAATTTTCGATGAAATTAGAATTTAAATCTGGCCAATAATCCAGAGTTGTTACAAAACTACACTCTCCAAAATAGTTCCTTAATAATTCACCTAAATGATTGATAAAACTCTCATCTTTATTTATCACTAATTTTTCTATCTTTTTAGTTGATAAATCTGAAATTAATTTATATTTGTAATGAATCCTTTCTACTTGATCAATGTCTCCAAAAAATTTATAAACATTTTCTTTTTCATTGATATTCAGTAGAAAATATAAAAATTTGCTTATTTCATTTTCTTTAGGGTAAATATCGATATTGGGTTGAATAGAAAAATTATCCTCTAAAAAATCAATTAATCTATGAAAAAATATTTTGTTTATTCCTATTTTATCTTCATTTTGTAAAAATTTTGTTATAGTCAAGTAAAAGAAGTATATTTCAAAAAAGTTGTTTGAAAGTATTCTTAAGGAATTGATCCAGAAGTTAGAATTGAATCCCTGTCTAAGATTCTTGTGAGTAAAAACTAAATTAGAAATCAAATTAACTTTTAAATAGTCTGGCAAATTATCTAAATCAATTAAATTGAGATTGGAGTTTATATCTTTCCACAATGAAATATCAATAGGAGAAATAACAATAGTGTCTTTCTTAAAATTTATTTCTTTTGCTTCGGAATAATTTTGACAATTAATTATTGTTTTTGATTTTATTTTAGTTTTATCTTCGGTATATTTGTAATTTAGTTCCTGGATAATTTGATAAGTAATGAATTGAGATAGTTTATGGCTTGAGGAATATATGATAGTGGGTTTATTTGGTTTAATTAGGTTTGATAGCATTGAGAAGCTAGCGGTAGACGGGACTCGAACCCGCGACATCCTGCTTGGAAGGCAGGAGCTCTACCACTGAGCTACTACCGCTCATTTTTTATATTCTATATTACCAACAACACCTCCTCCTATTATACAATAAACTATAATTATTTACAACTATTTTACAAACAATTAAGAATTTTTTCAAAAAAAACAAAAATTATCATAATGGGTATGGACAGCACTAATGTAAACAGAATTTTAAATACTCAAGCCTCCTTTACAGGTAAACCCCAAGAAATACAAAGACAAAATCAACTACAAACTCAACAAACTAAAGATACCAAAACAATTCAGCAAGAAATAAAACAAAGACAAGCCCAAGAACAAGACCAAGAAAAACAAATTCAACAACAAAAACAACAAGACCAAATACAAAAATCCCAACTTTCAAGACTAAACCTTATAAGAAATCAACAAGTAGCTACTAAACAACAAAAAACACCAGAACTCTATAAACAAGAACTACAAACCCTAAAAGGAGTCCTTAGAAACTGGGTTAACGGTATACTTAACCCCTCCTCAAACTTTAACCTACCACAAAACCAAAATGTAAACGAAAACTTAACCCAAAAATTCGTCAACTCCTGGCTAAACTCGGATTATAAAACCATAGCAAATTTAGAAAGATTACTAAATCTACAACTACAACTTCAACCCAATAATGCAGAAATATACGTTAAACTACAACTAGTCAAGTTAGTAAAAGATGCTAAAAAAATGGTAGAAGAATATGCAGATACCAAAAGTGATCCCAGAATACCTAAAGGAGAAGCAGAAGAAAATCAGTACAGCTTGCTAACAGCAGGTACAATGGTAGCCTCTCTCAACAAACTCAGACGCAAAAAAAATAAATCCTATACAGACATCCGAGAAGAACTCAAAAAAGAAGTAGAACTAGAAAAATTAAACGAAAACAAATCATACTACGAAAACATCTCCAGAGCAAGGAAATTACTTAAAGATGTAGAAAAAGAATTATTCGAAGCAATCAAAAATGGAGCAGACCAAGAAACTATAAACAATATAATAGAAAAAGTATCCGATATATACGCCTTACTATCACAAACCTATAAAAAATAAACTATGCTTAAAACTAAATTTAAAACTAAACTCAATATAAAAACAATAACTCTAACTATCTTAATTTTTAGCTTATTATTCATTATCTCAAAAACCCTTGCTTACTCTCCCATAATAACTGATGAATACACAGATCAACAAACCCAACAAACTCAACAAACTCAGCAAACAGTTAACCAACAACCACAAAATAATTCAAAAAAACAAAAAAAGACATCAAATCAAAATAAATCAACAAAACAAACAGAAAAAAACTCAAAAATACAATCCACCTACCCCAATTATACTTCTAATCCAGAAAACTTTAAAAACAATAACGAAAACTTCACAAATTCAATCACAAAAAATTATCTAACTTTAAAAATTACAACAATAAATCCCCAAGGAGAAAAAATAAATAGTCAAATAAAAGTACAAGCTAATTTTAAACATCCAAACAAAACACAAGTAAAATTCACAGAAAACTTAGAAGCTATATTTAATTACATAGATCAAGGACCAATTACAATTGAAATCACTCCTTACCACGAAAATTTACAAAAATTATTAATAAAAAGTAACATCTATCAAGACACTCAACTAACTATACCCCTAATCCCATCCTCTTTCACAATTAAATTTACATTATTTGATTTATTAACCCCCCTAAACCCCTCAACCATAAATCATAAGCTCCTTATAAACAATACAGAACTTAAAAATTACAACCTAGAAAATAACTCAATAATCATAAATCTATATAACAAGCCACAAAATGAATTAATTTTAAACTCAATAAATCAAGAAGAAATTGATAAACAATTACAAAATTTATTCGATTTACTATCTGGTTCACAAATTACCTTAAGCTTTCTTAACAATAAAAATTATAAAAATGAAACAATTACAACAAAAATAACTTCCAAATTAATTAAAAATACCTATCCTTTATACAAAAGAGTAGTATTTTTAGAAAATAAATTTCCCAATCCCTACCTACAACCAATAATATTAACAATTCTTCTTTTAATTCTTTCGTTTATAACTTTTAATTTAATTAAAAGGTCTAATCTAACTAATCAATCTTTTAAATCTTTAATTGATAAATTAACCAGCTATTGGGCTAACTTATCAAAATCATTACAATTCTTCCCTTTTGCAAGACAGTTTACAAAAGGTATAAAGAAGGGAGGAAAAGTAGAGAATCTTTCTTTAGATACAATCATTAATCCCAAAGTTTCAAACTATGTTCTTTTAGAAAGAATAGGTACGGGAGCAACAGCAGTAGTTTATAAAGCCCAAAATATCAAAAATAAAACAATAGTTGCACTCAAATTAATCCATAAGCACCTATTTTCCGAACCTTGGTTCCAAGAAAGAATAAAAAACGAAATAGAAATAAATAAATATCTAACTCATCCAAACATAGTAAAACTCCTAGACTATGACATAGAAGGAGATCAGCCATTCTTAGCTTTTGAATTTATAGAAGGCAAAAGCTTATCCCAAATAATAAAAGAAAAGAAAAAATTAGATCTATCAGAAACTCTAAACATATGGATACAAATACTAGAAGCCCTAGACTACGCCCATCAAAAAAATATTATCCATAGAGACCTTAAACCAGAAAACATATTAATAACCAACAATAAAACAGTAAAAATTACAGACTTTGGAGTATCAAAAAGAATAGATAGAACAATGAACCTAACACTTGATATTGTAGGTACCCCTTACTACATGTCACCAGAACAAATAAAAAATCAGAAAGTAGATAACAGAAGCGATATATACTCCCTAGGAGTAATATTTTACCAAATGTTAACTGGTAGATTACCTTTTGAAACTTCCCAAAACATATACGCAGTCTTTAAAGCCCATATGTTTGATAACCCCTTAAGTGCTAACATAACATTTGATAACTATATACCCCCAGACATAGAAAAAATAATTAGAAAAATGATAGAAAAAGATCCCAAAAAAAGATATCAATATTGCTATGAAATAATCCAAGAACTGACTCCTTACGTACTTACTTACCAACAAAGTAGTGTATAGTAAAAAATCATAAAAACTATGAAAGAAATATTTTCAAATCTATACTGCTTCACTCTAAGCGAATTCTTTACTAACAATTACATTCTTTTAAAGAATAATAAAGCAATTATTATAGATTGTACTGAAAGCAAGCCACTAATAAGTTTTATAAAACAAAATAATATTAAAGTATTAGCCTTGATTTTAACTCATGGACATGTAGACCATATATGTGGAGTAGCTAATATATCTAAAGAATTCTCCCTAATTCCTTACCTAAACCCATTAGATAATATTCAAATTGAACTTTCAAAACAAATTTACCAAGAATATGGTTTTACCGAATATCCATCATTTACATACCAAGAATTAAATGAAGGTAAACTAATTATAGAAGATTTTGAAATCCAAGTAATAAACACTCCTGGCCATACTCAAGGTAGCATATCCCTAAAAATTGATAATTACTTATTCTCAGGAGACACATTATTCAAAAATTCAATAGGAAGAACAGATCTACCAGGTGGAAATTATTTCCAGCTAATAAATAGCATAAAAGAAAAATTACTCATATTACCTGATCAAACTATTGTTTTACCAGGACATGGAGAGATAACCACTATCCACGAAGAAAAAATTTTTAATCCCTTTTTAATCCCTTAATCTAAATTACTCAGTTTTTTCTAATATAATTAAATTCTCTATATGATTAGTTAAAGGATAAAAATCATAAGCTCTAATAAAAGAAAGGTTATATTTATCCTTTAAAAACTGGTAATCCCTAAATTGGCTAACAGGATTACAAGACAAATAAACAATCACTTTAGGTGAAGTTTTATTTATTAACTTATATACATCAGGACTAATCCCTGCTCTAGGAGGATCCAAAATCAATATATCAATATCACTAATTAATAATTTCAAACTATCTGCAACAGGAATATTTAGAATTTTAAGATTTTTTATATTGTTCATATTTGCATTTAAATTAGCAAAATGGCAGGCTTCAGAATTCAACTCAATTAAAACAACCTCCTTTGCAAAATCAGATAAAAATAAACCTATAACTCCAACTCCAGCATATAACTCATAAATTTTGAGTTTTCCTCCAGATACCCTTAAAATATTTTCCTTTATATCCTGTAAAACTATATTAAATAACTCTAGATTATTTTGGAAAAAAGATTGAGGGCCATAAAAAATATCCAAATGAGCTACTTTCTCTCTTAACATATCTATTGAAGAATGACCTATTTTCTCAGTAAAAACGAAGGCCGGAGATTTAGGATCAGAATAATATATACTTAATCCTTCATTTTCTTCAATATCAATATTAAATCCAAAATCTTTGTCTTTTACAAATAAAACCCCTAAATATTGATTATAACTTTTACTTTCTCTTACGGTTAAACCTTTTAAAATTCTGGAATTTATATTTTTATTTTCATTTAGTTTATCTAATATTTTCAAAGCGAATTTATTAAGGTTACTAGAAGCCAAGATACAACCACTTGGTAATTTATATTTTGATTTATAAGTACCTCTTTTAAAAAAGGCTAAACTTAGTTTTTGATCTATAAAAAAGGAAAATTCCATTTTGGTACGATAGTTAATAATATTTTTAGCTGGTATTATTTCAATATCACTATTCCATATTTTTTGTAAAAGTTTTTTCTTTAGTTTTAGTTGGTAATCATATTCGATTATTTGCCATGGGCTACAGGAAATAAAGTGGTCTTCTAATTCTTTTACTCGATAATTAGAAGGTTGATTTATTTGTATAGCTAAGCCTAAAAAATAATCCCTTTTTCGGTCAATCAATTTAATGATTGCTTTCTCTTCAGGTAATACTCCAAAAGCTTTAATTTTTTTATCTCTAAAGTAACCAATAGCAGCACCATCAAAATCTATATCTTCAAAGTAAACTTCTATGTTTTCCATTTTATTTTACTTATTATTTTACCTAATCTAATCCTTATCAAAACAATTTCAATCAATATCTGTATGATTACTTTTACAATTTTTAGTAAATTATAAGTAGAGTTTTTATTAGTTTCTGTTTGCAAAACAGGCTCTACAAAGCAGATTTTGCTCTGAGTAATTAATTTTGAGTATAAGATAATTTCAAAGTGTACTAAGGAGGTATAACAACTGAGGTAATCTTTTATCT
>CALFWH010000039.1 GCA_937927985.1 uncultured bacterium
AAAACAATATACATAGTATGGTACTTCAATTTTTCTCCATTTACAGAAATAAAAACTCAAGAAAAAGATATATTTATATTCTATACCTCTCCTAACTCTATAACTCTAAGAATTCCAAATAATTATCAAAAATCCATATTAACAATCATAGCAACCTATAAAAATAATAAAATAAAACAAGAAAAAAAATACACAATAAAACTTAAATAAAAACAAAAAGAGTAAAAAATAAAAGGAGTAAAAAAATGTACAAAGAAGGAGATACAATAGTTAATTTAGACATAGAAACTATAGATGGCAAAAAGATAGAAATCGGTAAAAACCAATGGATAGTACTATACTTCTACCCCAAAGATGATACCCCAGGCTGTACAATACAAGCTAAAACTTTTTCAGAACTATATGATGAATTCAAAAACCTAAACGTAGAGGTAATAGGTATAAGTAGAGATAACTCTAACAATCACCAAAAATTTATCCAAAAACATAACTTAAAAATAAATCTCGTATCTGATAAAGATAATAAAATAGCTTCATTATTTGGTGTAGAAGGGAAATTATTTTTTTCAAGGGACACTATATTGATAGATCCTAATGGTAAAGTAGCAAAAATATGGAGAAAAGTCTCACCATCAAAAAATCCACATGAAATTATAGAATTTATAAAAAAATATAATTCGGAAAGAAAAATATAATTTCCAATAACCCCAAAAGAAAACAAGATGTTCTTAAAAAAGTTAATAACATCCCTTCTTACTATTCAATTTTTAGTTTTCATTCCCTTATTTTTAGTGAAAAAAAAACACATAAACTATATCTTACTAGCTTTACTAATCACCTACTTTTTTTCAACAACCCTAGGAAGTAACCTGATAATTTATCAATTAGAAAAAGATTATCTTAATCAATACTTTTTTTACAAAACTCTTTTTGAATCTCCAGAAAATATAATAAAGCTATATCAAAAGGTAGATAAAATAGTAATATTAGCAGGAGGGGTAAATGAAAATTTTGAACTTGCAGAAGAATCTCTACAAAGAACTATAACAGCCTTACTAATATACAAAAACCTGCAAAAATTTTATAATAAATCTACCCAAATAATAATCTTAGGAGGAAACTTAGAAGATTCAAAAACTCCAACATCAACAGCAATTAAATTACTTCTAACAAATATAATCGATTATTCAAATGTAAAAATAACCGAAGATAAGCTATCCCTTGATACCTACCAAAATATAGAAAATCTAAAAAAAATCTTGATAAATAATAAAAATGAAAAAATTTTAATTATATCCTCAGCATTTCATTTAAAAAGAGTCAAATTAATAATAGATAATACTTTTGAAAATCAAGAAACCAAAGACTCTTTTCTCTTAGTTGCTTGTAATTTCAAGTATAAGTATAAACTGACAATTTATGATTTTTTACCTTCTACAGAAAATCTTAAAAATTCCAATATAGCACTAAGAGAAATTTTTGGAATTATTTATTATAGTATTTACTACAAAATCAAAAAAATGGATCAAAAAACTAAAAATTAAGTTTTTGTTTATTCTAGTTATGAGCAACCATCAACAAATTTCATTGGTAGATTAGATATAAAATTCTCTATACATACTTTACCTATATCTATTTGTTTACCATCAAAAATAAAATAATACATATCGTCAAACTTATTTCTATATTCAAAATAACTAGTAAAAATTTCTTTAACACGTAAATAAAATTCATAAAAAAAATTATTGCCACACAGGTCACAAGCTATAGGAATAGAAGCTGATATTTCAAGATTTATCAAAAAACTATTTGCCAATTTTTGTATGTTATAATTACAGTTAACTAAAAAATCTTGATAGTTATATAAACCAATTATATCCAAAGGTTTAATAAGTATAGAAAAATTACCTTTCAGGTGATCCACTTTGGAAAATATCAAATCTTGAAGATCAACTAAAAACAAATATTCTTCTTTCTGATTAAAATTTATAATCATATTTATTTTTGTGCAATATGAAGGGCAACAACTCCAAAAGTAAATAAATAATAATTTACTCTAGTAAAACCTATACTTAATAAAAAACTTTTAAATTCCTCTGGATCAAAAAAATCAACTATACTTTTAGCTAAATAAGTATAAGTATGAAAATCCTTAGAAACTATTTTAGCTATGCTAGTAGAAATGTAAAGAGTAAATAAATCAGATAATTTTCTTATTATTTTATTAGGAGGTCTACTTGTTTCAAGACCAATAAAATAACCTTTAATCTTAATTTTATCCCTTATTTCCTTAAATCTATTAATAAATATATTTTCATCTTTTTTATCATTTGAATTGCGTAAATTTCTTATACCCAGGGATATAGAGACTAAATCTAGCGAATTATTCTTTATAGGTAAATTAGAAACATCAGCAAGAATAAATATAACATTTTCTAATTGATACACTTTTTTTTGTTTGGCAAGTTGTAGCATATCAAAACTAAAATCTATACCAATAAATAAACTTTGATTAAATTTTTGATTACTTATCATTTTGCGGATTTTATGGAGCATTTCTTGTAAAAATTCACCAGTACCAACACATAAATCACAGTAAATAAATTTTTGATTTTCAGTATTTAAGAGGTAATCTTTTAAGTTACTAACCACTATATTACTGGCTTTTATTCTCCAATATATATCCAATCCCAAAGTCATTAAGTGGTTATTTAGTTCATAGTAATTATATATTTTTTTATATCCTTCTTTAAGATTATAGTTTAAATAATCCATTGTGGTTTTCAATTTGTTTCTGTATTAGATTTAGGGAATCGTTTTTAACGAGTTTATAAGCAAAAAGGAGAGAATTTTTTATTGCTTTATGGTTAGCTCGCCCATGAGTCTTAATACATATTCCCTTAAGCCCCAACATAATTGCTCCACCATATTCAGAATAATCAAAAAAATTCTTTAACCTTCTAAAGTTAGATCTTAGTAATAATCCTAAAGCTCTCGTAATTATTCCTTTAGAAAATTCCTTTTTTATAATATCCATAATAAATTCTGACAAAGATTCAAAAGATTTTAACATAATATTACCAGTAAAACCATCAGTAACAGCTATATCTATTTTTGATTTAGTAATATCATAAGGTTCCACAAAACCCTTATAAATAAATATATCGGAATTTTTTTGAATGTAATTTTTTATGAGAATATGAGTTTCTTTAGTAAGGTTATTACCTTTTGTATCTTCACTACCTATATTAAGTACACCCAAATAAGGTTT
>CALFWH010000040.1 GCA_937927985.1 uncultured bacterium
CAATATTAAAATAAAAGAATTATAAGAATTTGATAAATTTACGAAACTTTGCAAATTAATTAATTTAACATTTATAAAGTGAATCTCTTTTAAGTACAAATTATCCATAAAAAGTATCTTTTGAATTTTATTGTTAGTGAATTGATTTGGTTTGTCATTTGAAAGATATTCCTTTAATTTATCTTTTAAGTTATCAGGTTGAAAAGATTGAAAATAGACAGTATTTCCTAGAATTTTTTCAAATTTTAAATAAAAAATTTTACTAAAATCTATATCTTCAGAAATCATAACTTTTTTATCCTTGTGGCTTAGTTTATAAATATTAGAATTAAAATTTTTTATTTTTATTAAAGGCTTTTCATTTTTTTCCCCAAAAGGTTCCATTATTTCTTTTATCTTATCAATTTGCTCTATAAATTTATGATAGAAAAATTCATTAAGTTCTAAATCTACAGAATAAGAGTAATTTTTGATAGTGAAATTAGAGATTAACTGTCTGAATTTTTCAAAATTATTAATATCTATTTCTATCCCTGCAGCTTTTTTATGACCCCCAAATCTTTTTACTAAACTTTTAAAATTACTTATTAAGTTAGTTATATCCAAACTTTCTATGGGATTTCTTACAGAACCCTTAAGATGATCATTTATTCTTACAAATACAAAAGAAGGTTTTTTATAAATATTTGAAATTTTTCCAGCAATTATACCAACTACCCCTAACTCTAAACCACTGATAGGTTCTATGTAATCTGGAATTATTATGTTGTTATCATACAGTTTATTTTCTTCTATGTTTCTTATTACTTTTTCAAAAATTTCTTTTTGAATAGCTTGCCTTTTTAAATTTATCTGGTTTATCTTATCTAGGTAAAGATCTAAATTATCATCAATTGACATAATTGAGTTCTCTATTGTCTTATATATAAAATCAAAAGCAATATAAGGATTACTTATTCTTCCAGGAGCATTCAAACGAGGTATTATGATATAAGAAAAATGAAAAGTATCTGTAGGTAAAACTTCTTTTCCATAAGCTTTAGTAAAAAGTTTATAAATAGAATAGGGAATAAAACCTGAATTAATCGATTTAAACATTTTTTTTACTAGATTTCTATTTTCCTTTAATAAAGGAACTACATCAGCTATAGTTGCCATACCTGTCAAAAAAGTAAGTACTTTTTCCAAGTTTTGGGCATTCTCTATTTTTAAACTATCCAAGAAAAAAAGAGATATTTTATAAACTATACCTGAAGCACAAAGATAATTATATCCTAAATCTGTAAAACTAGGATGTATAACTAAATCAACTAGTAATCTTGTAGACTCAGGTTTATGATGATCAATAATAATAACTTTTAATCCTTTTTGTTTTAAAAACTCAATTTCCCCTACAGAATTAATCCCATTATCTACAGTTATCAACGTATCTATGTTAGGATATTTATTTGTTATATAATCAACAATATTAAAATTAAGCCCATAACCATGAACAAATCTATTAGGAATAATTACTTCAATGTTTTTATCATTAAATAAATTTTTTAATGTAAAATACAACATCGAAGAAGAAACTATTCCATCGACATCATAATCCCCTAATATCAAAATAGAGTTACTTTTTTTTAGAATGTCCCATAATTTTGAAAAAGAGGGAATATATATGGATTCTGTATTTTCAATATAATCTTTTATATCTTCAGATAAAAAACTTCTATTTTTTAGGATTTGAGAAACAAATAGCTTATCCCACACTATTATGTTTTACTTTTTTCTAGTAGAAGAAGTAATAAGTCTTTCAAATTCTTCTGGATTAAATGCTGCCATCATAGCATAATCTAAAGATATCAATCCTTGTAAATAAAGATCTCTTAAGCTTTGATCAAAGGATATCATTCCATCTTCTGCTCCAGATTGTATAGCGTTAGGTAACATATGAGTTTTGCCTTCTCTTACTAGGTGTCTTATAGCTGGAGTACCAGTCATTATTTCAAGAGCTAACACCCTACCAGAACCAGTAGCTTTAGGTATCAAATTTTGAAAAATTACCCCTTCTAAAACCATTGATAATTGTACCCTTACTTGATGTTGTTGATGAGGGGGGAAGATATCTATAATTCTATCTACTGCATTTGCACAACCGGTTGTATGAAGAGTAGCTAAAACTAAGTGTCCAGTTTCAGCAGCTGTTATAGCAGTTTGAGTAGTTTCAAAATCCCTTAACTCACCAACTAATATCACATCTGGATCTTGCCTTAAAGCAGATTTCAAAGCATTGCTAAATGAATGGGTATCTGAACCTAACTCTCTTTGGGAAATTATCGCCAATTTATCTCTGTGTAAAAATTCTATTGGATCTTCAATGGTTATTATATGGGATTTTCTATTAGAATTTATATAATCTATCATAGATGCTAAAGTAGTAGATTTACCTGATCCCGTTGGTCCAGTAACCAATACTAATCCCCTTGGTCTTAAGGATAGATATTTAAATATCTCAGGCAAACCTAATTCATCAATTGAAAAAGGTCTATATGGAATAACCCTAATAGCTAAAGCCCATGAGTTCCTTTGAAAATAAGCATTACATCTAAACCTTGCTAATCCAGGTACAGAATAAGCAAAATCTAATTCTCTTTCAGCTACTAACTTAGCTTTTTGTTGCTCAGTTAACATACTCTCTATTATTTTCCTTATAGCATTTGGTGGTAAAACTTGAGGTAAAGCAGGCTCTAATTCCCCATCTATCCTTAACATAGGAGGAGAACCAGCTTTAAGATGCAAATCACTTGCATTCTTATCAACCATCATTTTTAATAATACATCAATAGGATTTTCTTGCATATTTCATCACCTCTTAAAAAACTTTTAATTGGTTTTCATTAAACCATCAACAAAAATCACATTTGAACTAGAGCAAGTTAATATAATTTTTTCAATTTTTTCATGGATTATTATACAGTATATATTATCAAAACTATCTAATTTTATTTCTTGATAATCGATAAAGTTAGTTGTTTGATAGAATCCTCCATTATTACAAGCTAAATAATATTTTTCACTTATAAAAGCAATATCGTTCACTTCAAGATAAGATTTAGGTAGATTTAATTTAGTTATTGATTGATTTTCAAATTTAGCTAATAAACCTGAGCCAAGTAAAAATAAAACTTTACCTAATTGTTTTACTTTTTTTATATACTGAAATGAACCTGTTTGATATTCTTGGATTTTGTTAAGATCTTTATCATAGATTAGTAAGTTATTTGTACCCCCAATAATTTGTCCTTCAAAAAACTCTAAAAAATTGTTATTTAAATTTTTTTCCTTAACAATCTTTAAGCTGTCATCTAGAAAATAAACTTTATTTGTAGTAATAGCTAAAAACATATCTGAAATTTGTAAAATATCAATTATGTCACTATATCCAAAACGATAAGAATTTTTATACTCCCAATTTACAGTTAACTCCATTAAATTACCTGAAGAGCCAATTATAAACAATCTGTGCCCTATTTGTTTGATTTTTTTTATTCTAAAATTAAGCTGAGGAATTTTTAATTCTTCAAAATTATTTTCTTTGTATAAAAAGATCTTATTTTCAGAAAATATAAATAGATCATTATTTATGAATAGGTAACCATATAGATTTTCAAAACCTGATAGCCTTTGTTTTGTAAGTACTGGAGATATTTTATCAGTTTTTGATTGCTTTAATAATTCTGTAGAAAATAGATTTTGCTCTTTTTTTACTTCTTTTTCTTCTTTTTCTTCTTTTGTTTCTTCTTTTACGTTTTGTGAACCTGATAAGGATAAAGTTTTAGATTCTACAGTAGAAGGTAAGGAAGGTAAAATAATAGTTTTATCTTCAACTTTTTTAACAGTTTCAAGTAATTCTATTTCTGAAAGTATTTGTTTTTCCAAAGTTGTTGATTTAGAATTAATAAAATTAATAATACCTTCCAATGAAGCTTCTATTTTATCTAATTCTTTTAAGTTACCTAACTGATATTCTTTTAAATTACCGTACTTATGATACAGGTCCTTGATTCTTTGTTTTATTAAACCGATTTGTTGTAGTTCATCGGAAAAAATATCTTGTTTTAAGAATTGTTTCATTTTATTTATATCTCTATCTTTTATTGTCTTTTCGATTGTTCTTACTTTTTCAGAGGTATTTTTTATAATGGTAGCTACTTCATTAGAGATAGACTTTATTTCTTGTAATAATGAAGGGGCTTGTTGAGCAGGGGGAATTGAGATAGTTTGAGTAGAGACTTGTTGTAAGTTTTTATTTAAATCATATCCTAAGGAATAAAGTTTAAGTAATTCTAGTTCACCTGCATCCAGGAATATTCCGCATCCGTTGCTACAAATATCTACCCATATATTACTATCTTTTGAATAATTAATAAGAGTCATATTTTTTTGACAAATAGGACATATTCTTTTCCCAGATCCTTTTATACTTTGTTTGGTTTTAGAAGGGAAAAATTTAGATATATCTTCTAGTTCTATTTCTAGAGCTTTAATTAATTCTCCCCTATCAAACCAAATACTTTCACAGTTTTGACAATAATCTAGAGTTAAAAAATCAAATCCTACCAAACCTTTTGACTTTATAGATATTTTTTTCATTTCATTACCACAATTAGGACATTTTAGAATATTAGGCCTTTGTAAGTTTTTTACTCCCAATTCTTTTAAAATATCATTAAACAGCTCTTTTAACATTGCTAATTCACCTCTAATCTATTTTTTTCTATTAGTTAATCTTAAAACCTTCAAAAATAAAACCTTACAAAAAATAATGAATCATTTTATAATAATAAAGGATAAAAGCAGTTTTTTATAGAAAACTAAAGAATAAGAGATTACAAAAAGAAGTTGTAAAATAATTTTTAAATCTTATGAAGTTACTATACAGTTTTGGTACAGACGGCATAAGAGAAAAATATCCCTTTTTAAATGATATAATAGCCTACTTTGTAGGAAAAACTTTTGCTCAGATAATAAAGAAAAGTAGTAAAATATCTAAAGTAGTAATTGGATATGACACTAGATTTAATAGTTACTCAATAGCTTTATCAATAGCTACAGCTTTAATATCAGAAGGTATAAAAGTAGAGATTTCATCGAGTTATATTTCTACTCCAGCTCTTGCTTTTATAACAAAATACAAAAACTGTTATGGAATTCAAATAACAGCTTCTCATAATCCTTATTACTACAATGGTATAAAAATATTATATAAAGGACTGAAAATAAGTGATAACTTAGAAAAACAGATTGAACAAGAATTAAACCAATATCTTGAAAAGATTCATGAAGATTTTTCTAATTACCTACAAATATTTAAAAATCCACCTTCAGGAAATTCTTCTATAAGCTTAAAAATATCAGATTTTGTTCAAATTTA
>CALFWH010000041.1 GCA_937927985.1 uncultured bacterium
AATTGGACAGCATTTTATTCGATATAATTCAAGAAACAATTGATTCTTTTTCACTCATTGAAAAAGAAGATAAAATATTGTTAATGTGTTCTGGGGGACCAGATAGTACTTTCCTTCTTTTTTTTTTTAGATTCCATAAAAGAAAAATACAACATAAAATTTGATATCTTTCATCTTGATCACAAAATAAGAAAAGATTCCTATAAAGAAAAAGAATTGCTAGTAAAATATACAGAGAAATTAAAAATCAAATTATTTCATTTTGAAAGAAATATTCCTGAACTTGCCAGAAAAAATAAACAAAATTTAGAAGAATGTGCAAGAAACATAAGATATAATCTTGCTTATAATGTAGCTAAAAAATATAATTACAATAAAATAGCTACTGCCCATAATCTAGATGATTTATTCTCTTCATTATTCATAAATCTTTTGAAAAAAAATCATTTTATTAACTTATTCAATTTAAAACCTCTAATGTATTGGAAAGGAATCAAAGTAATAAGACCTTTAATATTCGTAGCTAAACAAAAAATTTTACAATTTTTAGATAATAAAAAAATAGACTATATAACTGACTTTACTAATTACGATAATAAACTTTTAAGAAACCAAATTAACCAAAAGATAACTACTTATATATCTGCTTACCTTAGTGAATATAAAACAAATAGAATTTTTAATAATATTTTTGATTTTATCGAAAATTACACTCAATCCCTAAAAGATCTGCTAATTTGTCAAAATTTAGGACAAGATGCATATTTACTAAAACCAAAATTTAAAATATTAAGTAACTTTCTTATAACTGAATCTCTATACCTAAAAGCAAAAGAGATAGTTAATCAATCAATAAAATATGAAAACATAAAAAAAATTTTTATAAATAATAAAGTAACTTTAAAAAAAGACTGGAAACTACAAAAGGTTGACAATCATTTTTATTTATACTCCTCCCCTTATAAAATTGAAGATATATTTATAAAATTAGATTTTAAAGATGAGAAAATAGTAAAGATAAGTCATAAACTGTTTCTAAAATTAAGGATAATAGATACTTTCAAAAAACAGGAAATAGATAAAATAAATTCTTTTTTTAGTTCTGAGATAGTAGAAAAAATAAGATTTCAAAAAGAATATTATGTTGGTGTATTTGTTGACTATATAAAAATAAGGGTTAGAAAAGAAGGAGATTATTTTTTTCCTTTTGGTTTAGGAGGTAAAAAGCAGAAAATAAAAAAATATTTGATTGATAAAAAGCTAATGGATTTTGAAAAAGAAAGATGCTTAATTTTTGAAGATTTAGAAGGTATCGGATTAGTATGGTGTATATTAAAAAATATTAAAAGGGGGAGGGATTTAAGTATATTAAAAAAAGAGCTGTTAATATTAGTGGAAATAATTTTGCAAAGCAAAGTATGAATATACTTTGAAAGTTTAAAATTATGTTTGAATGGTTTAGTAAATTTATTAATTACTTTGTTACCATGTTTGTAATAATAGACCCAATAGGAGTTATACCTATATTTATTTCTATTACCGCTGGAGTATCAAGAAAATTTAAAAAGACACTAGCTTTAAGGGCTTTTTATTTTTCATCATTTGTCGTTATATTGTTTTTCATTTTCGGCAATAATTTACTAAACTTATTAAGTATAGATTTAAGTGCTTTCAAAGTTGCAGGAGGAATAGTATTATTCATATTATCTATGGAGATGTTATTTGCCTCAGAAAAATCTACTAAGATAAGAAAAGAAGAAGAAGCAGAGATAAGAGAGCAAATGCTAGAAGAACAGGGAGTATGGATAGTACCTCTAGCCATACCTGCACTTACAGGTCCTGTAACTATGTCAAGTATAATTATTTTTACTTCACAAGAAAAAGAATTAATAGAAAAATTAATTATACCCATTAGTTGTATTATCTCCTTATGGATAGCTTATCTACTTATGATATATGCAGATAAAGTGATAAACAAATTAGGTAACGCAGGTATAAATGCTCTATCAAGAATAATGGGTATAATTCTTCTTTCAATATCTATAAAAATAATTATTCAAGGGGTAAAAGAACTATGGAAGTAGATACAATTATTTCAAAAATTCAAAAGTTAGTTAATAATCAAAAAATTTTTCCTTACCTAAAAGAAGCTTTTTCAATATTTAGTTATAAATCGAAAAATGGATATAAGTTTATTCACTATGTAACTTCAACAGCTTTATTATTCTTTGGTTTTATTATAGGGTTTATTATTTTTGGTTTTTTAAATTGTTTTAGTGCAGTTAACAGTTTAACCCAGTTGAACTTAATAACGATTATTTTTTACTGTATATCCATAATAGTGGTATCAGCAGTATTAACACCTTTAATTAGTGGATATAGTTTAATGGTTTATAAAGACATATACTTGAACTTAAAATCTGATTTATCTGATTTTTTATTTTTTATTCATTCTTTTGATCAGAGAAAAAAAGATTACCTAATAAAAGCTTATTTCCTAACGTTAATAAGCACATTTTTAATAACTTTCACCTCATTTTTGTATGTAGCAATATTTTTAAATCTAAGTAAAATAATTAGTAAACTACAAATATTAGGATGGATAATACTTTTTGCTCTAAAGATAACAGTTATTTTAATACTATTTAGCCTTGTTTTTCCTTTTATAACAAGTATTTTTTTAATTTTCACAAAAGAAAACATAAATTTGAATCAAAGTAATACAAGTGTGAATTTTAACGAAATTTTATTAATTCTGAAATCAGTCATAAGAATTTATTTTAAGGAGTTTTTTAGATTATCAATGATTGGTTTTTTTGTGGGATTAGGTTTTATAACTGTAATAGGAAATTTAGTAACTTTACCTTTAGGTAATATTATGGTAGGTATAGTTTTAAGAAAGTACTCATAGTTTTTTTATCATAAAAGGTTTTTTTTAGGAAATATAAAAAGATTAAAAAGGTAAAAACCTTATGAGAATCTATTTGTTTTTTGGTCCACCAGGTAGTGGGAAAGGTACACAAGCTAACCTCATAGTACAAAAAATAAAAAATATTTTCTATCTTTCAGCAGGAGATATAATAAGAAAAAACATAGAAGATCGAACGGAAATAGGCAAAATAGCTCAAAATATAATAAATCAAGGTTTGTTATTATCTTCAGATATAGTAAATCAAATAATGAAGCAAGAAATAGAAAAAATTATAAGTTTTTTAGGAAATAAAGAATTTAACATAATTCTTGATGGATATCCCAGAAAATTAGATCAATTAGATTTTTTGATAGAAAATTTTTCTAAACCTTATTTGGTATTTTATTTTAATATAGAATTAGAAAAAATTATCCAGAGAATATCTTTTAGAA
>CALFWH010000042.1 GCA_937927985.1 uncultured bacterium
TAAGGTTTTGATTGAAAATAGTGAACAAGCATTAAATTTTGTAAGATTATTTACTGATCCAGAGCTACATGTATTTTTTGATCTTTTTGGAATAGAGGTTTTTAAAGCAAGTAAAAATCCCTTTGATCCTTTTGGAAGTATTCCAGATCGTGACTTTGAAGAGTTAGGTTTGCTGGAAGCTAAAGCTAATAAGCAGGATAATCAATTTATAATACAGAGAAGTATTTTGTTTTATCCAGATTCTGAAGGTTTATATGGCAGAAAATTAGCAATAGTAAAGGAATATGTGGGAACTGATGGAAGCTATCTTTTTGAGATTGTTAAGGAAATTTATTATTCAAAAATAAACTATATAAGGATGCCTGTTGAGTAGTTTTTAAATTCTAGGGAAAAGAAAAATGCTTGAAAGTTTTTTAAAAAAGATACATGTTAAAAATAGAGCTAAATTTATTGATTTTTATGGATATGAGTGCCCTGTTTATTTTAGAAGTGTAATACAAGAAGTAATTAATATTAGGAATAATTTTGGTGTTTTTGATCTTTTTCATATGAGTAGATTTTTTATATACAAAGATAATAATTTCAGTAATTTAGGAAGGGTTTTATCAGTAAAACTAGATAGTATAAAACTATATTCTAATAAAGGAAGAGCTAGGTATTGTCTGATTTTGAATGAATGTGGTAATATTTCTGAAGATGTGGTTATATATGATTATTTTGATAAAATATTGGTAGTTGGTAATGCAGTTAATAGGCAGAAAAATACTAAATTATTTAGTGAATTAGGTTTAAATTTTCAAGATGTAAGTGAAAAGTTATTAATGATAGCTATTCAGGGACCTGATAGTTATAAAGTAATGAAGGATATTTTAAATAAAGATTTTAATGATGTTTATTTTTATGAATATATTATAGATCAAGGAATAATTTTTTCAAGAACTGGTTATACAGGTGAAGATGGATTTGAGATTTATGCTGATAAGGATATTTTGTTTTCCATAGTTGAAAAGATAATTAGTAGTTATGGTGAAGTTTTGTGTGGTTTAGGAGCAAGGGATACTTTAAGAATAGAGGTTGGATTACCTTTATACGGTAATGAGATAGATGAGGATACTAATCCTTTAGAAGCTAATCTTTTATGGGCTGTAAATGTAGAAAGAAATTTTAAAAAAAATAAGGTATTGAAATACTTTATTGTTAACAATTCTAGAAGAATCCCTAGAAAAGGAGAAAAGATTTATTATGAATTCAATGCGAATCCAATGGAAATTGGCTTTATTACTAGTGGTACTTTTTCTCCTGTTTTAGATAAACCTGTCGGAATGCTCTATTTATATGATGATTTTTATTCGAATATGAATTTAGAAAATATAAAATTTAAAGATATAGAAATATCTATACAGGATAATCCTGCTATAAAAGCAAAATATTATAAAAAATGGAAGACATAAGATCTATAGAAGAAAAAATAAAGAGTAATCCTAGTTCTGTTAATCCTGAATTAATATATAAGGTAGCTAATTTTTATTTTACTAATCATAATTTGGATGAGGCTTTAAAATATTATAAATTGTTATTAAGTTTTGAGCCCAATCATAAGATGGGATTATTTGAGTTAGGAAGTATTTATTCGAATATAGGTAATTTAAATGAGGCAATAAATTTGTGGCAAAAGGTTATTTCGATAGATCCTAATTTTACAAGGGCTCACTTTAATTTGGCTCTTGCCTATTCTAAAATGAAAAGGTTTTCAGATGCTCTTTCTGAATTACAAATAACTTTGTTGTTAGTAAGGCAGCTTGGTGATCCTATAGGTTTAGAAAAGAGAATATTACAAGAGATAAAAAGAATACAAGATTTACAAACAGGATTATCAATTGAGAATTCTAATATTACACAGGATCTAGAAACTCAAAAACAGTATGCTTTGATTTTATTGAAGAAGGGTGATTTAGATAATGCTTTACAAGCTTTACAAGAAGTTATAAAATTTGATCCCAATGATATTGATAGTTTATTTAATATTGGAGTAATATTTTATAATAAAGGTCAATATGAAGAAGCTATAGATTATCTAAATAGAGTTATTAGTTTGAAGCAAGATTATGCAGAAGCTTATTTTTATATTGCAAATATTTACGAAATGCAAGGAAATTTAAAGTTAGCAATTGATAATTATAAAAAGTCTATATTTTATAATCCTAACAATTACTTTTGGTATTATAAGTTGGGTAAGATTTTTTACTCTTTGGGTTCATATGATGAAGCTATAAAGTACTTAAAAAAATCGGTTGAATTAAATCCATTGGATAGTTATTCTCATAATAGTCTAGGTATAGCTTATTTAGATAGTGGAAATATTTCTGAGGCAATAAAACATTTTATGAAAGCTATCTATTTAGATTCTAATGACTCATATTCTTATTATAACTTATCTAAGGCTTATCTTAAGCTTGGTCAATTAAGCAGAGCTTATAAAAGTATTCAAAAAGCTTTGGAATTGGAGAAAAAACCTATTTATTTATTAGAAGCAGCAAAGATTTTATATAAAACTAGAAACTATAAAGACTCTTTGTTTTTCGCTATAAAAGCAACTGAAGCTGATCCTAATTTATTTGATGGTTATATTTTAATTTCAAAGCTTTATACAATAGCTAAAAAATACGATGAGGGTATAAGTATACTTGAAAAATATAGTTCAATAGACACTATATTACTTGAATTATCACAATTATATTATATGAAAGGGCAGGTTGACAAATGTATATCTATTTTGAAAAGTATTATACATAACGAAAAAATGAAAACTGACATTATTCTTGAAGCTAATAGAAGAATCGTAAAGATATACTTTTCTTTGGGTGATTACCTTAATGCATATGAATATGCTAAGCTTTTAGCACATAATAAATTATTAGATAAGGAAGATTATGTACTTATAATAGAAGTATTTTTGGAGAATTCGAAATATAATGAATTACTCAGTTTTCTATCTGAATTAAAAGTAGATTTTTCTAATTTAGATTATTTAGATTACGAATTATGTTTTTATTATTCTTATTGTGCAATTAAAGCTGGGGTTTATGTTTTAGCTGGTAAGTATTTAGAAAAATTGTATGA
>CALFWH010000043.1 GCA_937927985.1 uncultured bacterium
TTGTGGTTGAGTTTGAAAGATTTCATAGTATAGGTTTTTTAGAAATATTATTGTATCTTTATATGAATCTGGGTTATATTTTTCTAATTCAAGAGTTAAGTTTTTTATTTTGGTTTCTTTTTCTGATTTTTCTTCTATTAAGTTCTCTTTTTTTTGTATTAGTGAGTCAAGTTTTAAACAAATATTTTTATATTCTTTTTCTTTTAATTCTAACTCTTTATTGTTATTTTTTATTTCCTCTTCTTTTAATTTTTTGTTGATTTCATATTCTTGGATATCTGATAATATTTTAGTTTTACCTGTTTGGAGTGATTTTTTGATATTAGATTTATTTTCATCTTCCAGAGTATGATAGCATACTATACACTCATCTAGTTTTTTTTCAATTATTACTTTTTGGATGGCTAAGACTTTTTCTTTTATGTCTAGCTTTTTTTCTTTTTGTTCGATTTCTTTTTTTATTTGTTCCAATTCTTTTTCATTCTTTTTGATTAAATCATTTATTTGTTGAATTTCTTTTTCTTTTAATTCTTTTTCTTTTTGGTGATCAAATATTTCTTTTTCTATTTTCTCTATTTCTTGCTCTTTATAAGATATTGATTCTTGTAATTTATCGATTTCATCTTTTAGTTTTTTGTAATTTTTTTGAGTATCGATTATATCGATAATTTTTTCATATAGGTTACGATAACATTCATTGCTTTCGATATTTTTTTGTAGTGTATAATAAATATCGAATTTTTGGTAGTAATTTTCAAAATTTTTGCTTTTCTTTATTTCTTTTATTTCTTTTTCTAAATTTGATGCTTTATCTAGTATAAGTTTAAAGTTAGTATCGTTTATTATTTCTTTGGCTAATTTAATACTTTCTTTATCAAGGTCAATATAATTTAATTCTTCTAGACTTTGAATTAAATTTTCTAGATTTTTATAGTAATCTGATAAATCTTTGATTAGAGTATCTAAAGATACTTCTAGAATACCTAAAAGGCTGGTTTTTTGAATTATTGACTCTTTGGCTTTTTTTATTTGTTCTATTCTTTGTTGTATTTTTTGTTTTATTTCTTCATTTTGAGAAATTTGTAAATTATCGAAGGTTTTTATATTCCTTATTTTATCTTCTTTTTGTTTAATATAGTTTTCTAGTTCTTTTTTTAATAGTTCTAGTTGGTTATTTATTGTGTCTTTTTTACTTTTTATTTTGTTATACTCTTCATTGATTTTTTCTTTTAATTCATTATAAATGTTTAGGTTAAGAAGATTAAAGATTAGTTTTTGTCTTTCTTTGGAGTTTTCGGATATAAATCCGTCGAATGCGTTTTGTGGTAAGAATATGCTTTTAGTAAATGCTTTATAAGCTTCATCTAATTTTATTCCTAATATTTCTTCCATTTGTTTTTCATAATCTTTGTTGGAATTAGCTATATTTTGATTTCCTTTTATTAATCTAACTTCACCTTCATAACCTGTTTTATTATTTTTTGTTTTAACTTTTCTGATTATTGTATAAGTTTCTTCTGTTGATTTATAAAGTTTAAATTGAAGTTCTACGTACGCTTCTGGTTTTTTTATTGGGCCTTGAGATATAATTGGTTTATATGTTTCTGCTCCTCCGTATCGAGGAATTTTACCAAAGATTGCAAAAGATATAGCGTCTAGGATAGTAGTTTTACCTGCTCCTGTTGGCCCTGAAATTAAAAATAACCCACTTTCTGGAAACTCTATGGTCGTTCTTTTAAAATAGCTACCAAAATTCTCAAGTACTAACTTTTTAATAATCATTAAGGTATATAATAAAACGGATTGGGTAATTTAAATATTTGTTTACTATAGCCACCTAATAAATCTGACCATTGATCTCCTACATTCATTATTATTGTATATCCTTGGGATTCAATTTCTTTTCTACAATTGGTTTTAAATTCAACTGTAGACATTTTGCAGTTTATAGGTTTAAGGAATATTTTTTTCCACCCATAATATCCTTGATTTTTTAGATTTATTATTGTGGGATCTTCATCTAGCTTGTCTATTATTTGTTTCCTACCTGTAATAATAAAAATGGATATATTTAGTTTTTGAGATAGTTGATATAATTTCTTAACTGGATTAATAGCTTTAGCTTTTGCTTGAATCACCCATTCTTGCCAACTTTCTTCATTATACCCAAAATCGTATCGGTACATGTATTCCAAATTTGATAATAAGGTTTCATCTACATCAAAAACTGCAGCTGGATTGGGGTATTTATTATAGTTTTCATAAAGATAAATAGTTGCTAAGTTACATACTTTTTCTAAATCATTTTGGTAACTACCTGAATCTATATAAGCTCTGATCGATTGTTTTAATATTCCTATATTAGGAGGTTCTGGATAATTAGCTATACCTTTTCTAGATAAAGATAAGGCAAAAAATAAAAATAAAATAGATATCAACAACTTTTTCAAAGACATACTTTTAGTTTTCTTATTCTCTAAATTCACTAGCTTCCCTTTTTATAGATCTTGATTAATTTAAGTTTTATTTTAAAGGATTAATCTTTTTTTTTATGAAGTAATAAATAAAAAAGCAATTTTGTGATGTTTAATTATCTTAGTGAAAGGTATTTTAAACTTTTTGTAAAGACTTTAAAATTATTAAATTTAGAGCCTACTATTAGATCAAATAAACTATTTTTATTGGTTAAAGAAGGAAAACCTAATTTAGTAAAATTTAAACATGAAAATAAACAATT
>CALFWH010000044.1 GCA_937927985.1 uncultured bacterium
CCCATAGGTGAAAGATTGGCAAAAATAGCAAAAGAAAAAAACATCCTATTAATGATGTGTGATTCGTGTTCATTGGAAAGAGGATTAGCAAAAGGAAAAAATAAATGGGTAGATGAAAAATTCAATCCCTGTCCTAATCCATGTGAAATTGAACCCTATCAGACAGTAGAAGGAGTAAAAGTAGGTTGCTTCCCAGATCTATACCAAGAACTAGCCAAAAACCCCCCAGACCAAGTAATATCACTATAAAAAATATACCCCAAAAATTATTAGTTTGTAATTAGTTTGTAATTAGTTTGTAAATAGTAGCTTTACGGGGACATTAGGTATATTAACTACTTGTTTAAAAGTATTAGCTATATAACTTCTAAAGTTTTCAGGTACATGAGAAAAATTGGTATATATCTTCAAAGTAGGAATACTTTCTTTATAGTACTTAACATCTTTTATTTTTAATCTCTTTTTTTTACCTTCATCAACAGAAGGAGGTAAAGATAAGACAATATTACTTATAATTTCCTTCAAATTATAAGAAGATAAATCAAACTCTAATTGTTGAACAATAGAAATAAGGGAATACATTATAGAATCCAATTGATAACCTGTCTTTGCACTTACAAAAACAACAGGAGCATATGGTAATAAATATAACTCCTCTTTTATATTGCTAGCTAACTCATATTTTAAATTCTCTACAAATTGATTACTGAAATTTTTGCCCAATTTATCTTTGTACTCCTGAATAATTATATCGAATTTATTAGCAACTATCAAAGCACTTTTTTGGTTCTTATATATTTGATAAGCTAATCTTTTATCTTGCCTTGTTAATCCTTCAGATATGTCAATTACCAGTACGATTATATCAGCGTATTTTATAGTACCCAAGGACCTTGTTATAGAATAGGCTTCTAATTTGCTAGATATATTTGATTTTCTTCTTACTCCTGGTGTATCAACCAAAACAAATTTATGATCATTAAAACTAAAAGGAATATCTATACTATCCCTGGTAGTACCAGCAATTGTGCTAACTATAACTCTTTGGTCGTTAAGAATTTTATTTATAATTGAAGATTTACCAACATTAGGTCTACCTATAAAAGCTATTTTCTTTCCTTCCTCTACATAATTTCTGTATTTACTATTTACATAGCCTTTCTGTTTGACTAGCTCTTTAATTAAGAAAACTAATTCTTTTATATTCATTTTAGTTTTACAGGAAATTTGCAGACTATTTTTAAAACCAAGTTTTTCGAATTCCTCTTCTTGTGTACTTTTGACTTCAGATTTATTTAAAACCAATATTGTTCTTTCTTTTAATCCATTCTTCCTTATAAATTCAGCTAGTTCTAGATCGATATATTGTAAGCCTTCTTTATTATCAACTACAAAAAGTATAACATCACTGTTTTTTATTACTTCTTCTACTTTTTCCTTTACTTGCAAATCTATTTCATCTTTAGAATTCATTATTCCGCCTGTATCTATAAAGATAAATTCCTTATTTTTAGAAGATTTGATAAGGATATCTCTGGTGGTACCCTGCTCTTCAGAAACTACAGCTATACCCTTATCAATAAGTAAATTAAACAAAGTAGATTTACCCACATTAGGCCTACCTATAATTGATACAACTGGTACCATAAAAATTTACCTAGTATATATCTGAATTCTAGCTGTATTATTTCTCAATTCAATAAGATGTCTTCTATTTAATCCACGCATAGATACTACTATACCTAATCTTTCCAAATTACTTAGAGCCACATTTCCATCAGTTCTAAAACCTATAGCATATCTTCCATTAGATAATAAAATAACAGCAAAAAGAGAAATAGGAGAATTATTATTAACTACAGCACCAAAATTGTAATTGTTGTTATTAATAGTGACATTCGTATTATTATCTAGATTCAAAAAATTCAATTGTATTTTTCTGTCTATTTCAGCAAAAGCGGTATTTGTTGCTAAAACACTAAAATTAGGTTGGTTACTTATTAAAGTAACTCTTAAAACTCTAATTTCAAAGAAACCATTAGAAGGTCTAAAGTTAGCTACATTTAAAGTTCTATTACCAATATTTGTGGCTGTAATAACGGGAGATAATCTTGTAGCCTGAGCTTGAACATTTCTTAGAAAATTAAATATCTTATCAGCTTCATTTTTCAAAGCATTTCTGTTTTTATTACTTAATCCAAAAATAACTATACTTACCATTATGGAAATTATTGCTATAACTACTAACATTTCCACTAAAGAAAAAGCCTTTTTTCTCAAAATTTTTCCCTCCTTACTAAAAATTTACCTAAATTCCACAATTTATATTTATTTTACTAATAAAACTTTTCCCTCTATTAAAGTACTGTTATTAGGTTTGTAATATTCGTAAACTTTAGAAGAAGGCACCTTAACTTTTAAAGGATATTTAGAAATCAATTCATACTCCATAAATATTTTTTCTTTGGGATTCAATTTTTCAAGGTAAATTATAATTTGTCTATTAGTAGTTTCTACATTTTTTATTTTGGGATTGTTTTGTAATTTAGTGATATCCACATTAAATCCAGGGGGTATACCTAAATCTACTACAATCATTTCTAATGTATTATTGGTATTATTTTTTAGATCTACGTTTACTTTGACTTTATCATTAACATTTAATTCTGATCTGTCATAATTAACATCAATAGAAATAATTTCCTGTTTAGTATAATTACTAAAAGGTAAATAGAAAACGTAGTTAACATCAATTAAAACAGGATTTTTGGGATATATTTTCAAACTGTTAATTCCTTTATTTACATACGAAGTAACATCGATAATTTTATAAGCCAGATCATCTTGATTAAAATTAATCTTTAATTCATTTTTATTGATATTTATTTTTATTTCGTTTGGTTGAGATAAATTGGAGCTATCGAAAGCAGTTATAGTTTTTAGGGCTAAGATAGTGGGTTGAGTTGAATACCATATACCGTTATTATCTTTAGAGTCTATTAAAAATTTTATTATTTTAAAAGCCCAGTCCATTTTTTTAAGTTTAATTAAAGCATAACCTATTAAAGCGGTAACCTCTATATTTGACGAGTTATCTTGTGCATAGAATAAAGTTTTAGGTGATTGCCAGTACATACCTTCACCTTTAAAATTAGCTCTTTTTTCCAATTCCTTAATGATAATCTCTATTGCTTTATTTGCTTTCTCATAATCCTTATTCACACAAGCAAAAACATTCAACATTAAGCTTAGGGTATAATTATCCAAAGAAGAATTTAGATTATTGTAGATAAAATCAAGTGATTTTTTTATGTTGTTAGTATACTGATGATATATTGTTGAGTCATTATCAAGCAAAGCCATTAGAATGTAAGAGGTAATAGTTAGTTTTTGTTGTTGAATTTTAGACCATGATTCTTGGTGGAGATAATTTTGATCAGGATCCCAAGTACCGTCTTCATTTTGATTATCTAACAAAAATTTTTTAGTTCTATTTATCAAATTTTCATCGACAAAGAAAACTTTTTTCATATCTTTAAATTGCATTAATCCAAAAGCAGTAAGTACTTTATTTGCAGGTTTATCGCCAAACCAAGAAAATCCTCCACCTTCAACCTCAAAAGTCAATAACCTCTGATATCCAATATTAATATAATATTCAGCTTTCATCTGTAAACTTGGATTTGATATTCCCTTTCTTGTTAAATAATCTAAAATTAAAATATTAGGATAATTTACAGAAGAAGTTTGTTCAAAACACCCATAAGGCATAGCCAGTAGTTTATCTAATCCAGTTAAAAGCTGAGAAGAAAAATTAGGATAAACATACAAATAAACCTTATGAGAACCATCTATGGATTCATTAGGAATTAATAAATCCATAGTATATTGCTTTTCAGTATAAACTGATTTATTATTGACAGAGATAAAACCATCAGGAATGACTTCTATTTTTCTTTTAACAGCGTCCTTAAAATTAGCACTATAGCCGTAAACTGTTAAATCATTTATACCTATCTTCTTAGCCCTAATTGAAAAACTAACACTTTTAACAGAATTAGGATCTATTGAAAGTTTTTTAACATTGTTATCCAATAATTCAAACCATTCCTCTTTCTTTATTTCTATATTCACATTCAACTTTTTAGATGTATAATTATAAACAACTATAGGTAATGAAATTTGATCGTTTTGAGTTAAAAATACGGGGGAATCTATATCTATAAAGAAATCTTGAAAAACTCTTATATCAACAATCTTAGAGCCTAATTTACCTTCTTTTGATATACCAAAAAATTGAGCTTTCCAAGTTGTTATACTATCAGGTAGAATCAGATTGAGTTTATAGGATCTATCACATTTAATTAAACCGCTAAAGAAAGTTTCTGGAAAATATTGTCTTACTAAGAAATCTTCTTTAGTACCTCCATCTTTTTTTAAAACTTCATCTTTTAAAGATTCATTAGTTAATGTTTTCATAGTTAAAGTTTTTCTAGGTAGATCTTCTGTGATGAAATCTCTGGTAGTTCTTAAAATACCGATATCAAAAGGGTGATAGGAGATATCATCTTCGGTTCCAAACTTTCTATCTAAACCAGCACTAATTATGTTTATGTATCTGTATTTTATTTCGATTTTAAAAGGGGTGCCCCATTCATCGGTATAATCTTCCTTTCTAAAACCTAACTCTTTAAGATTATCAGGTAACTTTCCGTTTAATTTATAGTAATTATAACATCTTTCATATAGGGATTCCATTTTTTTGATGGTTCTATTAACTTTAATGGATACGCTATTAAAATTATTGATATAGTTGTTAGTAAAAATATTTTGGATATTTTCGGAATCAATTTTATCCAGAATAACTTTTGCTAAGAAGTCCTTTTTTTGAATTATAACATCTTTAATTGAATGTATTTCATATTTAGGTTCCAGTAATTCTCTTTCTAATTGGAGGTAAATTTTTAGTAATTCAGGATTAGATTGAGCAAGATAAAGCAAAGCTTCATCTACTATATCTACAAAAATGGAAGCTTCTTGAGATGTATTTATCTGCAATTCTAATTTATCCCTTACTTTATAAACATCTTTATTTTTCGAAACAGAAATATCCAATTCTTGAGAATCTTGTATAATAAAAGTTTTATAGTTTTCAGAAATTGTGCCATCATTGTTTATAAAATAAGCTCTAACAGTTAAAAATCCAGAAAAATTAGGATTTAACATTAAACTATAATCTCTCAATTTGAAAGCTTCCAATTTTACAGAATCATTGAAAACTGTCCTACAAGAATTCTCGGATTTAACAAAAAAATCAAGATAAATTGTCTTACTAACGTTAGAATATAATTTAAAATTCAATTCCTGACCAACTTTGTAAATAGCTTTATCCCTAAAAATAAAGACATAGTCAAACCCACTAAAAGAATAAAATTCTTTTTCGAAAATTTCTTTATTGGATTTGTCATCTACAACCTCAAAAACAAATTTCTCGTAACTTGAAGATATTTTATAATCAATTTCCAAAATTCCGTTAGTTTTATATTTTTTCTTAAAAGGTTTAATAAGATTTACGGTGAAATTTCCTTCTTTACCATTAGCGTAGGAAACTACTAAATAAAACTTATTATTCATTCCTACTATGGGTTTATTAGAAGGTACTAAGTGAGCGTTTATTATTTTTTGATATACATCAAAGATCTGGGTCTTTTTTTCTAGTTGTCCAGCAGTATCTTCAACTTCTATATCTATCTTTATTTTTCCTTTGTTTTCTTCAATTCCAGCGATATAATTGGGTATTTTTAATTCGAAATTATAATCTCCATTTTTATCAGTTTTTCCTTCTATGGTGTAAGCTTTGTTAAATCCTATATCAAAGGTAAAAACATCTATTTTAACATTTGCATTACTTACTTTTTTGCCAAAAAAGTAGGAGCAATTTATTTTGGCTTTATAGTTTTTACCTACTTGAAAAAATTCATTTTCATTATCAAAATCAAGGTCTATCTTAAACTTGGGAAGGGTATATTTTTTTATTTCAAAAGTGTTAGTAGCTAATATTTTAGATTGTTTTTGAAGCATAACAGTATATACTCCATTTATAACTAGATCAGAGATTGAGAAATTCTCAAGGAATACTCCATTTTTTGGAATTAGACTTTTATAGAATATTTTATTACTTTTTGGATCTTGAATAACAATTTCTATTTTTTCTTCAGAAGGTTTGTCATTTTTTAACAATACTCCTTTAATGTACACCTTTTGTCCAGGTTGGTATAGGGGTTTGTCAGTAAAAATTAAAGCTTTGATATCAGGTACGTATTGAATAGAAAATTCATTATCGTACTGCCCTATTTTAAAATTGAGTTTTATTGATTCATTTTCATTAATTTTAAAACTGCTAAGATCTATATTGAATACTTGGTTATCTTTTATGTTTTTAGAGTCTAAAAGTTTGTCTTTATAAAATATTTTCACAGGTAATAGTTTTGAATCGTTGTTAAACAATATAACTCTATAGTTTATTTTTTTTAGGTCGCTTATAATTTTAGGGCCAGTTATTTGATATTCAAAGGAATTAGCAAAACTGTTAACAAAAGACATAAATAAAACAAAAATACCCAAAATTAAAATTTTATTTTTAGTATTAATAAAATTCATTCTAAGATCTCCTCCTTATTCCTTCTTGTGATTAGCCATTTTTGTATAACTTCTTAATTTTTTATATAAAGCAAGTTAACTACTATTAGTATAGGACAAGTTAACTACTACTAGAAGGAATTAAATTTAGTTTATTTGAAATTTTCTTGGCTAAATCGATAAATATTTTTTTGTTTTCGTTAATTAAGAAATTACCTGTTTCCATTTCTTGAGTTAATTGAGGTATGAAGGGTATTTCGCTTAGGAATTCTATTTCATATTTTTTTGCTATTTCATTTACTAAATCTTTACCCCATAGATAAATTTTTTGTCCGTCGGTACATTGTACATAGGACATATTTTCCACTATACCTATTATTGGTATAGAAAGAGTTTTTAGCATGTTTATATTTTTTATTACATCTACTGCGGCAATTTTTTGAGGTG
>CALFWH010000045.1 GCA_937927985.1 uncultured bacterium
ATAATCCCAGAATGCAACCTAAAGTATTGGAAATAAATTTAGAAAAATTCAAATATTGGGTTAATCACGGAGCACAACCTACTCAAACAGTTAAAAAATTAATCGAAAAGTATCAACAAAAATTACTAAAAAAATAATTAAACAAAACAATAAAGAATAAAATAAAGTTAAAGGGGTGGAAAACTAATGTTAATAACACCCAATGATTTTCATAGAGGAGTAGTTATAGAATATGAAGGAAATTTATGGCAAGTAATTGATTATCAACATACTAAAATAGCTCAAGCAAGAGCTTTTGTTGCAACTAAAATAAAAAATCTAAAAACTGGACAAGTGCTAGAAAAAAAATTCGATAGTGAAGAAAAATTTAAACGGGCAATAATAGAAACTAAATCAATGCAAGTTTTATACCGAGATTCAGAATATCTACATTTAATGGACACAGAAACATACGAACAATATGAATTGCCCATTAAAATTGTTGAAAAAGAAATAGGATTCATTAAAGACGGAGATACTGTAAATGTAATGATGTACGAAAATAATCCCATAGGAATTTCCCTACCACCAACAGTAGTCTTAAAAGTAGAATATACAGAAAAAGCAGTCAAAGGAGATAGAGTTTCAAGTGTAATGAAACCAGCTAAATTAGAAACAGGAATAACTATAAACGTACCTATATTCATTGATATAGGAGATAGTGTAGTAGTTAATACCGAAACTTCAGAATACGTAAGTAGAGCTTAAATATAACAAAAATACAATTATTTTACTTTATGTCAAAATTTTATTTGATATTGATTGTCTTGCTATTTAGTTTTTTTAATATATTTAAATTAGCAGTAGCCAAAAAAGCCAATATACTTCCTTTTAATTTTGAAGGGAAAACCTCAATAGCAATATTTAATGTATATACAAATGAAATAGAGTATTATTACAAACAAAATGAACTATTAATCCCTGCTTCAACAATGAAATTAATAACCTCTATAAATGCTTTATCCTTTCTAGGGCCATACTATAATTTTGAAGTAAGTATTTATAAAACGCAAGATAATCTCATAATTAGTTCAAACTATAATCCATCTTTAATAGAAGAGATAATTCCCAATCCATATGAAATTCTTAGAGAATCAATCAGGGAGATTTTAACAGCTAATTTAGTAAATAACATAAAGAAAGTTTATATAGAATCTGTTTTACCTTCTTATTTTCCAGAATCTTGGAAAATTTACGAAGGCGAACCATTTGCACCATATCTATCAACTTTCTCATTTAATCAAAATATGATAAAAATTCAAAAAGTACAAAATAATTTTATTATTTATCCACCAGTATTTGATGAATTTAAAAGCTATAATAAAATTATAAGTTTGATATCAAATTTAAGAGAGATTGATGGAGCTTTCTGGTATATTTATCCTTCTCCTGAAGAGTATAACAAAAGAGTTATAAAGAAAATATTTAAAGAAATAGGTTATGAAGTAGAAGTAGAATTTTTAAATAAAAGCCTAGATGGAGATATTAATTATTTAGGTAGTTTTCCAACAGCTACATTGCTTGAAACCTTAAAATATCAAAATTATTACAGTGATAACTTTGTATCACAGCAAATTTATAACAAGTTAAAGTATGAATTAAAATTAGATTTAAGTAATATGTATAGGGGTTTTGGTATTGTTATTGACGATGGATGCGGGTTATCAAGAAAAAATAAAATTTCTTCTTACTTTTTAGCTTATATTTTATCAAAAGCAGATGATTTTGAATTAATAAATTATTTAGCTTACACTTTGCCTGGGTATAACGAAGGTACATTAAATAAAAGAAATTTACCTATTACTGTTAAAGCTAAGACAGGTACTCTAAACGATGTATCTTCTTTAGCAGGTTACGTAAAAACAAAAAAAAATAACTGGTATAGTTTCTGTATAATCTATAATGGTCCTAATGTTTATAATGCAAAAATAAATGAAGAAAAAATAGTTAACTACATTTATAATAATTGGTAAGAATGTTAAAAATATCTGTTCAAATAAGCACATTTAATAGATGTAAAGTATTAGAAAAAGTCCTTTTATCTCTTGATAACCAAACAATAGACAAAAATTTATACGAAGTAGTGGTAATAAACGATGGAAGTACAGATGATACAATTTCTATAGTAAATAATATTTCTCAAAAAGTAAGTTATAAAATAAGGTTAATAAACCAGAAAAACAAAGGATTACCAATAGCAAGAAATAATGGAATATTAAACACCGATTATCCAGTAATTTTATTCATAGATGACGATGTTTTAGCTGATAAAAATTTAATTTTAGAACATTATAAATCTCACTTAAAAGACGATAAAATAGTGGTAAGGGGGTGGGTAAATCACATAAGTGAATTAAAAATTCCTCCCAAACCTAGATTTAAAATATCGGATTTTTCCACATCGTTTTTTTGGACAAGTAATGTATCAGTAAGAAAAGAATTCCTTATAAAAGCTGGAATGTTCTATGAAAAATTTGAAAAATACGGATGGGAAGATATAGAAATGGGTTATAAACTAAGAAAATTAGGACTTAAATTGAAAATTAATAACAGAGCAATAGGATATCACTACAAACCATCACCAATATTAAGCGATATAACAGAAAAAATAGATCAAGTTTTGGAAATAGAGAGAAAAAGAGCAATAAGTGCAAAAATATACTACAATCTGTATAGAAGCCTAAGGGTAAAATTAGCCACAGGAAATTACTTTTTACCATTGAAATTCTATAACTTCCTATACTCCACTTCTATATATTCTTCTCTATATGAATACCTAAAAAAAACTAAAAATCGAATTTTAAAATCGTTTTTCTTATCTCTAATAAAAAAAATCCATTATTATAAACACTTAAACTAAAAACCAACAAAATGGATAAAACCCAAGAGATAGAATCTTTAATAAAATTAATTAATTACCATAATTATAGATATTATGTTTTGCAAGATCCAGAGATATCGGATCAGGAATATGATGC
>CALFWH010000046.1 GCA_937927985.1 uncultured bacterium
CCAAAGAAATAACAGAACCTTATAGAATGCATACTTCAAAAGTAGAACATAGATTATACCTAAGACATGATAACGCAGATGAACGATTAACCCCTCTGGGATATCAACTTGGATTAATAAGCCAAGAAATTTATGAAAAATTCCAAGAAAAAATTAAGTTGATAAAATCAGAAATAGAAAGGTTAAAAGAAACCTTTCCTCATAGATATTCAGAACTAAAAAAAACATTAAAAAATTTAGGGATAGAAACTTACGAAAGTTTATATTCTCTTCTTAAAAGACCAGAATTTTCATATCAAAATCTTTCAATTTTAGACCCTTCAAGACCTATTCTTCCTAAAGAAATCCAAGAAAGAGTAGAAATAGAAATAAAATACGAAGGATATTTAAAAATGGAAAAAGAAAAAATAGAAAGAATGAGAAAATATGAAGAAATGGAAATTCCACACGATATTAATTTTTTTGAAATAGAGCATTTATCTTATGAAGCAAAGGAAAAACTTAGTAAATACAGACCTTTAACAGTAGCTCAAGCCTCAAGAATAGGAGGAGTAAGAATATCAGATATCTCTCTATTAATCTCAGCAATACAAAAGTACAAAAAGCAAAATACTAACTTAGTTGAAAACAATTAGAGAATTTTCTATGGAAATGGAAAAAATATATAACTTACTAAATCAATTGATAAACTTAATAGGCAATTCAAATACTCAACAAATAGAATTAGAATATAAGGAAGGTAAGGAAAACTTAAAAGTAGTTTTGATTAAAAACTATAATTTACAAAATCAAACAAATTCAAATATTGAAAATCTTTCTTTAATTGAAAGTACGGATAAAGATTCGATTGAATCTTCAAGTAGCGAATCTTTGGACTCAGATTTTTCGAATTTAGATTCTTTTCTAGTAATAAGAGCTCCTATAAGTGGTAACTTCTATTTATATCCTTTTCCGTCAGCAGATCCATTTATAGAGGAAGGACAACAAATATCTAAAGGGCAAATAGTTTGTATAATAGAATCAATGAAAGTATTAAATGAGATAGAAAGCCCATACAATGGTAAAGTAAAAAAAATTTTAGTAGAAAATTCTAAATTCGTCAATGAAGGAGATCCATTAATAGTTTTAGAATAAGTAGATTTTAGAATAATTAGAAAATAATAAAAATTCAATATTCAATAATGCTATTTAGTAAGTTAAGATCAACAATTTCCAATTTACCTAAATATCTTCTAAAATTAACCAAAAAGTATTCTAATAGGTTAGTTTTTGGGCAAAATAGGTCAATTTTTAAAGGAAGTGGAGTAGAATTTGTAGACATAAGAGAGTATATTGTAGGAGACGATCCAAGATATATAGACTGGAATGTAAGTGCAAGAATGAATAAATTATTTGTAAGAAATTTTCAAGAAGAAAGAGAAATTCCAGTATATGCTCTAATAGACATAGATAGCTCTTTGTTTTTTGGTACCAAAAAAAAATTAAAAATAGAATTATTAGAGGAATTGTTAGCCATAATAATTAATTTATCCTTATATTTATCAGAAAGATTTGGTACAATTATAACATTCAAAGACGAGGTTGCTTTCTTTAGGCCAGTTAAAAATTTTGCAAATATTTATAAAATACTTGTATTTATTGACAACATAATTAATGACTTTAAAAAAGATAAGCAAAAATATTTAAAAGCCCATAGTAATATAGAAAAACTATTGAAAACAGCTAATCAATACATTAAAAGAACCTCAAATATATTTATTTTTTCAAGTTTTTTAGATATTAAAAACTATCAAACTTTAGAAAAATACCTAAGGACTTTAAAAAAGGTAAAAAATAATGAAGTTATAGTTTTTAAAATAAGTGATCCTGCAGAAATATATTTACCAGTAGTGGGTAAAACTAACTTACAAGATCCTTATACAGGTAAAGTAATAGAAGTTGAAATTAATCATACTTTAGCTGAAAAATTCAAACAAGAAGCCCTTAAAAAAATTGAAAATCTTAAAAAAATCTGTATTCAAAACAACGTAAGTTTTCTAAACTTATTTACAAATGATGATATTGAGAAGAAATTAATAGAATTTTTTAGAAAAAGAGTGCTAAGCTTGTGAATTTACAAAATGCTGTTAGAGATAAATACGGTCAATTTTTTATATAAAATCTCCAAGAAAATAAATAAAAATATAAGGAAAGGTCAGTTGATTTTAAAATTGGGGCAAGTTCCGATAGAGGAATGGCAAAAACTATCCTATGATTCAAGCGTAAAATACATATGGTTAATGGGAGTATGGAAAAGAAGTAAGTTATCTAAAAAAATTGCTATAAAAAATATAAATCAATATTTAGGACTTCTTCCTGAAGTAAAAGAGGAGTATATTTTAGGATCTGCTTATTCAATAGTTGATTATATACCAGATCCGATAATTGGTGATTTTGAAGATTTGATAAAAGTAAAAAAGATTCTTAATAAATTAGGAATAGGTTTAATTTTAGATTTTGTACCTAACCATTTTGCTTTAGATAATGTTTATATAAGCAAAAGAATTTTTGTAGAAACTAATTTCGAGGGATATTTAAGAAATCCAGGATTGTTTTATATTTTAGCTCAAGATAAAAAAATGAGATATATAGCTTTTGGGAGAGATCCTTTTTTTGGTCCTTGGACAGATACCTTACAAATAAATATTTTCTCTAAAGAAGCTCGAAAAATATTAACACAAAATTTAAAAAAAATTTCCAATTACTGTGATGGAGTAAGAGTTGATATGGCTATGCTTCTACTAAAAGACATTTTTTATAATAACTGGAAAGAATATTTAACTTATAAAGAAGTGGAAGAAGAATTTTGGAATACAGTTACAAGTAAGTTTAATATAAAATTTATTGCTGAGAGTTATTGGGGTACTGAAAATAGACTCTTAAATTTAGGATTTGATTACGCTTACGATAAAAGATTCTTAGATAGTTTAATTAATCATAATTTACAAGAAATTAAATATCTAATTTCTTTAAATCCTTCTTTTCAAAAAAGATTAGTAAGGTTTTTAGAAAATCACGATGAACAAAGAATAGCTAATCAACTTAATGATTACAATACCTTACCAATATTAACTCTATTTTTTACTTCATTAGGTTTAAAAATGGTTTATAATGAGCAGTTTGAAGGACAACTTGTAAGAATACCTGTACAATTATTAGCTTCAAAAGATTACTACAAATCCATACCATTATATGAAAAATTCATAAAAATATACAAGACTATTTTTGATTTTTTGCAAGAAGGTAAATTTTTTGTATATAAGATTAAGAGAATATACGATGATAGTTACAATAATCTATTAGCTTATGGTTATAGATTAGGAGACAAAGTTTTAATAGTAGCAATAAATTTTACTGCACATTACAGTCAGGCAATATTAAGTATTAATGAAGTTTATCCTAAGAATGTTTTTGAAGATTTTCAAAAAGAAAAGAAAGAAGTAATTTTGGTAGAATTAATAAAAAAGGAGAGATATAGGAGAGATTTGGAGAATTTACATGTTATATTAAATCCTTTTGAAGCACAAATTTTTTTAAGAGAAGGATATGAAGAAAAATGATTTCCATTGATAGTACAACTATAAAGATAGTAAAGGTAGGAGGAAGTGTATTTAGAAGAGAAAATTTAATAGATTTAGCTGAATTTATTATTAACAATTTTGAGCCTTATAGTACCATAATTGTTGTATCTGCATTAGGTAGATCTCCTTATCCTTATTCAACAGATGAATTACTAAAATTATTTCCTTCATATAGTAAAGATTCATACAATAGTGATTTAATGGATTTATCGAGAGCTTTTGTAGTGTCTTGTGGGGAAAATATAGCAACTGGCTTACTAGCTTTTGCAATAAACTATATAAATCCTAACTTTAGAGCAATTCCTTTAAACGCTTTTCAAAGTGGAATAATTACTACCAATAAAACAATGAATTCGGATATAATAACAATAGATATCCAAAATATTTTAAGGTTAATGAGGAATAAATTTACACCTGTAATATGTGGTTTTCAAGGGGTAAGTAAAGAAGGTAATTTAACTACTTTAAAAAGGGGAGGTACAGATATAACTGCTGCATTTTTAGCTAAACTTACAAAAAGCTCTGAAATTTACATAATAAAAGATATAGATGGTTTAAAAAGTGCTCCTCCTAATATAGTACCAAACTGTATAACTATAAACCATTGCCATATAGATGAACTAGCAGAAGCAACGTATAATGGTAATCCCATTGTCCATCCAGAAGCTGTTAATATACTTCAAAACACTAATATTAAAACAATAATAAAATCCATTTTTTCTGAAAATTTCACCGAATGCAGTAAAGATATTTTACCATCAGGAATAGTAACAAATATTTCTAATAAAGAAAACATAACTAAATTCATTATTTTTTTACCTCCACATATGAAATCTAAAACCAATCTTTTGGATAAGGCTCTAAATGAGATATATCTAAGTTCAATAAGTCTTGATTTTATAAATTTAGATCTATTAAACAATATTGCTTCTTTTATTGTAGACAATGAAAATGTAGAAGTTGTAAAAATTATTTTAGAAAGCTTACAGGTAAGATATAGAGTTATAAACAGACTATCTAAGGTAAGTATAATAGGTTATAATATGAGAGGTAAACCTGGGGTTATATATAGAATAAACAAAGCTTTACTAAATCAAAAAATTTCTATTATTCAGGCACAAGATTCACATATAAGCCTCTCTTTGCTTGTACCTAATAAATTCTTATTTTCCACTATCAAAGCTCTCCATAAAGAATTTTTTGAAATTCAATAATTTCACTCAATAATCCGTAAATCATTAGTCAAATAATCAAAACCTACATAATCTAGTAGAATGTATCATATTCTACATTAAAATACTGTAAAAAAATTGTTAACTTCATCCTAAAAAATGGAAAAAACTAGTAAATATGGCTAATTATATTAATAGGAAGAACTTAAAGAAGCTAATTTAAAGGAGGATAAGATGAAACTAAATTTCATCAACATGATTATTGATGTAATCAAAAACACTATTGTCTCTGAAGTCAGAGATGAATTGAGAAAATTCAAAGCCTCTGTTAGCAGTGAACTATCTGAGTTTAAATTAGCTATCCAACCTATTAGCGATAAACAAACTAACACTGAATATGATATCCGTAATCTCAAATCTGAATTACATTCTGAAATCAAAAATCTCCGATCTGAACTAAACTCTGAAATTCAAAACCTTCATTCCGAATTACAACAATCTCGATCCGAACTAAAACAAGAAATCCAACAAGTTAGATCCAAACTAAAACAAGAGATTCAAGAAGTTAAAGCTGAATTAAAACAAGAAATTCAACTTAATACCCTCAGGATTGACGAAACTAATAAAAGAACTAATGAGACTAATAAAAGAATCGATGATCTTAATAAAAGAATTGATACACTAACTAATGAGATTAACAAAAAGACAGATTTACTAAACCAGAGAATAGATGAAACCAATAAAAGAATTGATGATACTAACAAAAGAATTGACGACACTAATAAAAGAATAGATATACTAACTAATGAAACTAATAAAAAGATAGATGAAACTAACAAAAAGATAGATTTACTTAACCAAAGAATGGATAATATAAATAAAAGAATCGACAAATTAACAAAAGAAGTACATGGGATTAAAAATCAACTTACTGAAACTGTTTCTTACAAAAGCATTATTAAAGATAATATTCTCAATTCAAAAGCTTGAAACTGCTATTTTCAAAAATTAATT
>CALFWH010000047.1 GCA_937927985.1 uncultured bacterium
GGACAACATAATAAATCTAATAATTCTAAATATTTTTTTGTCATTTTGTCACCCCGCTTATTTTATTTGTATAGTAAAAATTTTCTACATTTTGAGTTTTTTATCCTACTATGAAGGTAATTTATATAGTGTATAGAAAAATAAAAAAACAGAAAGGAAGGACAGTATATGGTAATAGCTGGATCAATAATAGGAGCAAATCTTTTAAATATAGAAGAAATTTTAAAATTAACTTCTGAAAGTGGAATAGATTGGATACATTTAGATGTTATGGATGGTAATTTTGTGCCTAATTTAACATTAGGTTTAGATTTCCTCAGAAAAATAAGAAATTCTACTAATTTACCTATCGATCTACATTTAATGGTATCTAAGCCAGAAGATTTTGTAAATTATTCTTTATATTGTGATATGATAGATTTTCATATAGAAACAACTAATTTTCCTTTTAGATTAATTGATAGTTTTAAAAGTGTAAATTCTTCTATAAAGGTGGGTGTAGCTGTTAATCCAGTAACTGATATTTCTTTTATACAGTTCTTAGAAGGTTTTATAGATAACGTGTTGATAATGACGGTTGAACCTGGGTTTGCAGGACAAAAATTTGTACCTAATATACTACCTAAAATAGAAAAAGTAAAAAATATTGTTAGTAATTGGAGTAAAAAACCTTTTATTTCGGTTGATGGAGGAATAAACTCAGAAAACTTAAAATTAGTTTTAGAAAAAGGAGCTAACTTTGTGGTATGTGCTTCTTATTTATATCAAGACTATTCTCAAATTAAACAAAAAGTTCTTTACTTAAAAGAAATTGCAAAAAATTTTTAATTGAATTTTAATAAATAAGTATATTTTAGAGAAGGGGGATGTGTATGCCACGAAAAAAAACTCAATCTCAATCAAAAAAAGCAAACAAAGAAAAATTAGATAAAGAAAAATTGAGTAAAGAAAAAATCAGCAAAGAGGAAATAAATTCTGAAAAAGAAATAACCGAGAGTATAGAAAATGAAGAACAATCAATAGAAATATATAACAATATTGAAGATGATACTGAACTTAATATAGATTCTCTTAGCGATCTGGAAGATTTAGATAGCTTTGATGACTATAAAGATGTTGAAGAAGATATTTTTATTTCCGAGGACGATTTAGTAATTTGTCCTAGTTGTGGTGAAATAATAGAAATAGAAAGATTGAGATTATTAGAAGAGTGCCCAAATTGTGGATTACATATATCAGAATTCGAAGAAATTGAAAAATATGATCAAATATACAAAGAAAAAGAAGAAGATGAAGATTGGTAATAGTTTTAAAAAGGTTATAAACCTCTTTAGGTAGAATTTTATTTTTTGTAGAGTAATTTTTTAAAGGAGAAAATAAATGCAGTTTGAATATGTAATTATAATCTTAGTTGTCTTAATAGCAGGCTTTGGTTTTATAGGTTTAATGGTTTACTTTGTGCTTAACAATTTTGCTAATAGCTTAAACAATAAGGTAGATAAAATATTGACCACTACTGATGAATTAAACCAAACGCTTAGAAAAATTCAGGAAATAATGGAAACAACTAAACCCGTTATTTATAATTTTCAAGAAGTAATGGCTAATGTTAAAAAAATAACTTCAGAGGTACATCAAATAACTACAGATGTAAGTTTTGTAACTTCTAAAGGTAGGAAGTCAATTGAGTTTATCGAGAAAGCTGGTAATGCTGGTATCCAAAAGTTGATCCAATATTTTCAAAAAAGTCTAAAAAGTAAAAATAAGGAGGTGTGAAGTAATGAAGAACGGAGGAGATATGATCGGAGCTTTCTTAATAGGAGTAGCAGTGGGAACAGTTATAGGAATACTATATGCACCCCAATCTGGAGAAGAAACAAGAAAATTCCTATCTGAAAAAGGCGGTCAAACATTAGAAGAACTAAACAATAAAGTTAATCAAATGAAAGAGGAATTAGAAAAAGTTACTAAGGAAGTATCTAAAAAAACAGACGAATTAATTCATAAAATAACAGATAAAATATCTAAAAAAGAATCTGCTTAATATTTAATTTCCGCTGTGGGGGAAGTAAAGCGGAATATAAATCCCCTTTAAAAACAAGTTATGGATATACAAGTATTAAGCAAAAATATAGATGGAATTTATCTAATTGAAATTGAAGGAGAGGTAGATACCTATACTTCCTCCAAAATAAAACAAGAAATTCTCAAAATAGTCGATCAAACCTCTACAATCATCATTTCTATGGAAAAAGTAAAATTCATAGATAGCACAGGATTAGGAATACTTATAGGTATAATTAAAAAAGTCAAAGAAAAAGAAGGAGAAATGGTAATAATTTCTCCTAATTCATACATTAATCAAATATTTGAAATAACGGGATTATTTAAAGTATTTAAAATAGTTGATAATCTACAAAATGCAATAGATTATCTAAAAAAATAAAACAAGGAAAAGAGGAATAAAACGATGCTAATTAATTTAGAAAACAAAAATGTTTTAGTAACTGGGGCTTCTAGGGGAATAGGAAAAGCTATAGCCTGTAAATTTGCAGAAAACAAAGCTAATGTAGTTATTAATTATAAATCTAGTAAACAAGAAGCTGA
>CALFWH010000048.1 GCA_937927985.1 uncultured bacterium
AAACTATCTTTTTGCCTCCCATAAGCATTGCGCCTTATTTCTACATCTATTAGTCCTAAAGGTTTTTGCCATTCTTTACCATCTATTATTTTTTTTGATAAAACTATTGCTCCAGCACAAGTACCAAATATAGGCCTACCTTTTTTTGAAAAATCCACTATTGCTTCTCTTAATTCATCATCCATTAATCTATCAATAGTAGTACTTTCCCCCCCTGGTATAATCAATCCCTGAATATCTTCTAATTCTTCAGGATACCTTATAACTTTAGTATTCACATTTAAAGCAGATAAAATATGAAGATGTTCTAAAAAATCACCTTGTAATCCCAAAACTCCTATATTAATTTTTGTGCTACTATTCATATTCACCTCCACACCTACCAATATTCATTATTCTCTAATACTTCATAATCTCCTTTTACAAAGCTATTTAAACTAAAACCATTTTATTACTTACTAACTGGTCTACACTCCTTGTGTGATAATTGTAATTTACATAATCAGGATCATTAAGTATGCTTTCAAGTAAACTAATATTAGTTTTTACTCCTTCAATAATTACCTGTTTTAAATATATTTTAGTTCTATTTATAGATTCCAATCTATCTTTACCCTTAACTATCAGTTTAGCAATCATATTATCATAAAACTGAGTTACTTTATAACCATTATAAACTGCAGTATCTACCCTTACTTCTTTAAAAGAAGGAAAATAAGTTTTGGTTATAGTACCAATAGAAGGAGTAAATTTAAAAGAATCTTCAGCATAAATCCTCAATTCTATAGCATATCCATCATAAGAATTAGGAATAAAACCACTTATATCCTCATTCATAGCAGACAATACTTGTAATTTAACCAAATCTACGAAAGTAACCATCTCGGTAACAGGGTGTTCAACTTGTAATCTCGTATTCATCTCAATAAAATAATGTTTTCCAGTAGAAGGTTCATATAAAAACTCAACAGTACCAGCATTAATGTAATTTATATGATTAACTAATTTTAAAGCATCTTGGATTATCTTTTCTTTAGCTTGAGCATGCAAAAGAGATGTAGCTTCTTCTATTATTTTTTGATGCCTTCTTTGAGTTGAACAATCTCTCTCAAAAAGATGATAAGCTTGATTTTTATCAGCTATTATCTGGACCTCTATATGCTTAGGATTATAGATTAATTTTTCTATGTAAACATCAGGATTAGAGAAGAAATTTTTTGCTTCTAAGGAAGCTTGAGTTAGTTTTTGTTCTAACTCAGATAAATCTTCAACAACTCTCATTCCCCTACCGCCACCACCACCTGCAGCCTTTATTATTACTGGTAATCCAAATTCATCAATAAAACGATAGACCTCCCTTATATCCTTAATAACATCAGTAGAAGGAACAAGTGGAATATTTAAATCCTTAGCTATCTGCTTAGCTTTAACTTTGTCCCCCATATCCCTTATATTCTCAGGAGTTGGACCAATAAAAATAATATTATGGGATCTACAAATCTGAGCAAACTTATAATTTTCAGATAGAAAACCATATCCAGGATGTATAGCATCAGCACCACTTATTAAAGCAGCCGAAATAATATTAGGTAAATTCAAATAACTTGAAACTGCTTCATCTTTACCTATGCAAACAGCCTCATCAGCAAAAAAAACATGCAAACTATCTTTATCAACCTCAGAATAAATAGCTACCGTCTTAATACCCATTTCTTTTAATGTCCTTATTATTCTTACAGCTATTTCTCCCCTATTTGCAACAAGTACTTTTTTCATGAAAAACCTCCCTATTTACCAACTTTAACTCATCTATTAAACCCAATTTTTCTAAAGTCCTCCCCTTAGATAAATCAATATTCAAAACAATAGAAACAATATTAACTATGGAAGGTACTAAAACTAATTTAATACCAACTACTCTGGATATTAAACTCATAGGATATAAAGTATTTAAAACATCTTCATACAAAAATCTGTTATTTATACTATCGGGCATTTTAGTATACCTATAATTAGGCACATTTTTTATTGCATCTATTAAAGAATTCTTAACAGTACCATAATATCTATCAAGCAACTCAATAGGATGTATAATTGAAGTATTAAAAAATTTAGCTACTTGATTAAATTCTTCATAAACCTTTTCAATCAAAATAACTGTATTATCAGTTATACCCTCAATATAAAAAAGCATATCTCTCTTATTGTCAATATTAGCCAAATTAATAAGACTTATAACTGAATGAGCCATAGCACCAAAATCTGTTAACCCTCTCTGCACAAAATTATCAGCAACCTCTAAATTTACATCCCCCAAAATATCCTTTATTAATCCGTAAATTTTCCAATTACTATTACCCCTAAAATAATCTTTGTTGCTTATGAGTAAATTCCACCCTTTTATTCCCCTTATCCAAACAGTATCACTTTGGGTTTTCCTACAAGCAAATATAGCATCAGTTTCTACAATATTAGATTCTATCCCAAAATCCCTAAAAATCTTATTCCATAATAATACTCCTGCAAATTTGCTTGAAAATAAAATGAAAATTTTATTACTTAAATCGATATTTTTAATACCAACTATTTTCTTTGCTATCTCCTCATAAGCAGTAGTTATACTAGTTACAAAAATAATATCTACCTTATCCAAAAATTTTTCTAAATCATCGGTTACATTAAATTTCCATTGACCTTCAATTTTACCAATAGACTTTATATAATCAATCCTTAAATTCTCAGGATTACTAGTATATCCCAATACATTAAATCCTCTATAAACTAAGTAAGAATAAAGAGCAAATCCTTCATTACCTAAACCCAAAACACCTATCATAAATTAATA
>CALFWH010000049.1 GCA_937927985.1 uncultured bacterium
TTTTTTGAATTTTGGAGAATATTTTTTATTATTTCTAATTTATCTTCTTCATCTATTATGTTTATTTTATTTTGGAGTTTATATTGTGAGGTAGATATGGGGATGATTTCTTTTAGCAATTTTATTATTACAGAGTGAAAGGTACCTATGTAGGGAAGAGAAGTATTTGTTGTTTGTTTTATTCTTTTTTGCATTTCTTCTGCAGCCTTATTTGTAAATGTTAGTATTAAAATTTCTTCAGGTTTATAGTTAAGGTGGGTTAGAAGGAATAGGGTTTTATATGTTATTACGGTAGTTTTACCAGTGCCTGGTCCAGCAAGTATCAAATGTGGTCCTTCACTACTTTTAACTGCCTCTAATTGAAATTCATTTAGTGAGTTTATAAGAGTTATCATGGATATTTTTTTATCTATTATTCTAGATCTATTTTCTAGATATTTATTTTAGTTTAATTTGTTTTAGATTTGTCCTTTTCATTAGAAGGTAATAATATTTTTTTGAGAAAAAAAATAAATATGGAAAATAGTAGTATATTAGAGTTAGTAAATTTTTATATAAAGGTTGGAGGATTACCTCTTGTTTTTCTTATTATTTTTATAGAAACAGGTATATTTTTAGGATTTTTTTTACCTGGTGATTCATTACTTTTTGCTTTAGGTATAATTGCAGCTGCTAAAATAATAGATTTAAAATTTACTATAATAGGGTGTATTATTGCTGCTATTTTAGGTAACTATTTTGCTTATTTTATGGGGTATTTTTTAGCTGAAAAATTCCTTCAAAAAATATTAAATAAGTATTCTAAACAAATAGCTAAAACTAAAGAATTTTATAACAGATACGGTTCTTTTGCTATAATTTATGCTAGATTTATTCCTTTTTTTAGGGGGTTTGTACCTTTTGTAGCAGGACTTGTAAAAATGAATTTTTTAATCTATAGTTTATACAATATTTTAAGTGCTTTTATTTGGGTACTTAGCTTAGTTTTATTAGGTTATTTTCTAGGTGTATCTATACCAAATATAGAAAAGTATGTTCACATAATGATATTAGCGGTGATTATTTTATCTCTTATTCCAGTTTTTTATAAAATTTTAAAGGAGAGAAATAGGGTTTTAAATAATTCTATTAATGGTTAGTGGGCTGTTAGCTCAATTGGTAGAGCATTGGACTCTTAATCCAAGGGTTGCAGGTTCGAGTCCTGTACAGCCCACTCCTTTTTGATGAATATCGAAAAAAATAAAGTCTACCGAATAAAAAAAATTACAGAAAATTATCCATTATATATGAATTACGGCCTAATTGAAGGAAACCTAATAAAAATAATTGATAAAATTTCAACAGGTAAAACAATTTATCTAGAAATAATAGGTTTCAATAGAAAATTAGCTTTATCAGATGAATTAATAAATAACATCATCTTAGAAGATGTAAAAAACACAGAATTTACGGATGATAATGAAAAATGATAATGAAAAATAGTAAAAATATTGAAATTTATCAAGGATGTCAAAATTGTGAATTAACATCTACTAATGTTAGAATTAAAAATTTAAAAAGAACTAAAAAGTTAACAATAGCTTTAGTAGGTCAACCTAACAGTGGAAAAAGCACTTTTTTTAACTCATTGTCTAATTATAAAGTAAATACTGCTAATTATCCTGGCACTACTGTTGGATTTAATTCTACCACAATCTATGTGAAGGATTATCAAGTGGAAATATTGGACTTGCCAGGATTATATTCTCTAAATTACTCCGATTTAGCAGAAAAAATAACTTTTGAGATTTTAACTAATTCTGACAAATCTTTTAAAATTGACGGTATAATTCAGGTTATCGAAACTGCTTCTCTACCGCATTCTTTACTACTAACCATGGATTTAATAACTCTGGATATTCCTATAGTTATAGCTCTGAATATGTTTGATGAAGCTAGAATAAAAGGTATAAATGTTAATATTCCTAAGCTACAAGAAATTTTTAATTTGCCAGTTATACCTACTATATCTATAAAAGGAGAAAACACTTTTTTAACTGTATTAAAATTAATTGAGCTTATAGAAAAAACAAGAAAAAATCATTCCATTGATTCTCGATCCAAATTAAGTGAATCAAATAAAGATCAACAAAATTATAAACTACCTGATATGACTAATCAAAAATTAACTTATTATAATGATGAAAAGATAAATAATCTACTATATAAAATACATTTTTCTGAAAATGAACTACCTTACATTGTTAAAAACTATAAAGAAATATGGAAAAAATTAATGAAAGATATTTTTCAGAGTACTGATTGTCATATTGAGAATTGTAAAGTTATACCTGCTTGTCTAATGAATATAGAAAAAATTGCTCCTAATATGATTTCATTAGCTAATATTAGGGACGAGCTTTTAAAACTAAAAAGTAATATTATAACTTCTATCTCTTCATTTGTTTTTTCTTTAGGTGAACCTAAACCTACTTTTGATGATTTAGTAGATAAATATGTACTGAGTAAAAAATCAGGATATTTTATTCTTTTTGGTATATTTTTTATTGCTTTTTATTTAGCCTATTTTACAGGTAATTTTACAGCTGATAAAATGGAAATCATCTTTGGATTTTTTGATAATTATATTAGTAATTTTTCAGAAAATTTAGGTATTTTAAAACCTCTTATTGATGGAATAAAAGATGGTATATTTGGGGGGATAGGTATAGTTATACCCTATCTTATACCTTTTATTTTTTTCATGAGTTTGCTTGAAGATAGTGGTTATATTCCACGAATGATGTATTTGGTAAATGATTTTTTAAAACCTTTTGGTATAACTGCTAGAAGTGTTTTAGGTTTTGTATTGGGATTGGGCTGCAATGTTAGTGCAATAATGAGCTTAAGGGGAGCTATGAATAATAATGAAAGAATATTAGCTGGAATGGTTATACCTTTTATTACTTGTTCAGCAAGGACTGTAGTTCTAATGGCTTTAGTTGTTGGTTATTTAGGGGCTCTTTGGGGAATATTTATGTATATTCTAGCTTTTACTGTAGCTTTCACTATGCTTTTAATTATTAATAAATTTCTAAAATTTAGTATGCAATCTTTTATGATTCATATTCCTTCTTATAGATTTCCATCTTTAAAAAATATTCTCTCTAAAGTGTGGTTAAGATTTAAATCTTTTGTTTATAGTGCTTGGCCAGTTTTGATACTAGGTACGATAACAATTAACTACATTTCATATTTTCAAATAGATGGATATATTAATTCCTTTCTTTCTTTTTTTACGACTAAATTATTAGGTTTACCAGATGAAACTGGAATTCCTTTGATATTTGGGATTTTAGCTAAAGAATATGCTTTGGTTATGCTTTTTTCTGCTTTTGGTACCCAAGATATTAAAAGTGTTATGACTAATTTACAAATTTTTACATTCTGCGTCTTTATGTTATTATATACTCCTTGTTTATCAACAATTGCTGTACAAACAAGAGAAATAGGGTTAAAGTATACAATTTACTCAATAATTCTAAGCTTTTTAAGCGCTACTTTAATCTCTTTTATGTTAAATAAGTTAATTCAAATATGGAAAATTTTATAAAATTTTATAAGATTTTATAAAACGGAGGTACTCAATGAGAAAAATATTAAAATTCTTATTTATAAAGATAATTTTTGTTTTCTTTATATTTTTTTTAGTCTTTGCTAAAGATGTAATAACTTTTAGTATAAATCCCTTATACGGAATATTTATTGAATTGGTAGGTAATAATCAGAAATTCGAATACAATATTTTAGCAGATCATTTAGATCATCATCATTTTGACATAAGTCCAGTAAAAATGAAAAAATTACAACAATCAAAAATTGCTTTTTTCATCGGAACACTGGAATTAGAAGGAAAAATTTTATTAGCTAAAAAAGATAATCCCCAAAATATTCTAGTATTTAGCAATTATGTTTCATATGATAATGATCCACATTTGTGGGTTTCTGTAAAAAACTTTATTAAAATGATTGACACTACTTTTAACTATTTGTACTCGAATAAAAAATTAAAGAATTTAAATAAAAAAGAGCTTTACAATAATTATAAAAAGCTTTATAGTAAATACGTAAATTTGGATAAAAAACTAACTGAATTTTTCAAAAACAATAGGGATATTCTTATACTTGCTCATCACAATGAATTTTTTTATTTTTCAAGGGATTATAACATAAAAATAGAACCAATTTTTAACTATGAATCGGAATTATCAGCTAGAGATCTTGAAAAAATATCTAAAAAACTTAAAACTTATAAAAAGGTATACTTGATTCTTCCATCAGATAATGAAAAAAAATTAATTCAATATGTCAAATCTATTAATCCAAATGTTAAATTTATTATTTTTAATAGTAATTCTGTCGATTTATATAATCAGTTTAAAAATTTTATTCTTGAGTAGAAATGAATAAAGTTTTGGTATTTCAAGAGGTTTATCTAAGGTATGATAATGAGTATATATTAGAAAATGTAACCTTTGAAATATATGAAAAAGAAGTTATTGGTATAATTGGTCCTAATGGGGCAGGTAAAACTACTTTAGTAAAACTAATTCTTGGTCTAATTACTCCTTCTTTTGGAAAAGTAATACTTTTTGGTAAAAACCCTGTTTTAAGTAGAAGTAAGGTTGGATATTTAGCCCAGTTTTCTACTGTTAATAAAGATGTACCCATTACTTGCTATGAATTTGTAAAGTTAGCTTATATTGATAATTATTCAAGGAGAGTAGATAAAAGAGTTACTGAAATTTTGGAAATTTTAGATGCTTATAGTTTTAAGGATAAGTTGATTTATGAATTATCTGGAGGACAATTACAAAGAGTACTTTTAGCAAGAGCTCTTGTAAATGATCCCGAAATGCTTATCTTAGACGAACCTACTAACTTTATAGATGAAAAAGCTAAACAAAATTTTTACGAAATTATAAAGTCTTTTAAAGATCAAAAAACTATTATCATGGTTAGTCACGATTTAAATATGGTTACGGATTTTACAGATAGAGTAATATGTTTAAATAGGCAAATTTTCTCATTTTGTAAAATTCAAGATCTAAATCAAAATTTGGATACAATATATGGAAAGATGTTTAAGTATATTTTACATAAACATTAATAACAAAGTGAAATTAAAGCAATGAATGTATATTTAGATAATGCTAATATAGGTGAGTTAGAGAAGAAGTATGTTTTAGATGCTTTAGATAGTGGGTTTATATCTACTAGAGGACCGCTTATAAAGATTTTTGAGGATAATTTTGGAAAATTCTTGGGAGGGTATGTTGCAGCTACTTATAGTGGTACTGCAGCTTTGCATTTATCTATACTTTATTCTATAAAAAAATACAAAATAGATACTACAAAAAAAATAGGAGCAATATTACCAGCTATAACTTTTGCAGCTACTAGTCACGCAATCTTATACAATAATTTATACCCAGTTTTTACTGATATAGATCCTTCTACTTGGAATATCAAAATATCACAAATCCTTGAACTTATAGAGATTTCTAAGAAAAATGGTATAATAGTAAAGTTTGTTATTCCTGTACACTTATATGGTAATCCTGTGGAAATGGATAAACTTCTTGAGATAGCAAAAGATTATGATTTGATAATAATTGAGGATGCTGCAGAAGCAATAGGTAGTTTTTGGAAAAATAAAATGTGTGGTACCTGGAGTAATTTCGGAGCTTTTAGTTTTAATGCTAATAAGGTTATAACTGCTTCTTCAGGTGGAGCTATTTTTTCTCACTCAAAAGAAGATATAGAGTACATAAGATTTTTAACCTTGCAAGCTAGAAACGAATCTAAAGGATATTATCACGAAGACTTAGGATTTAACTACAGAATGACAAATATTGAAGCTGCAATTATATTAGCTCAATTGGAAAAATTACAGTATTTCCTAAATCTAAAAAAGCAGTTCTTTAACATATACAAAGATAAATTATCAAATTATGTAGAATTTCAAAAAACTAATCAATCAGCAACAAGTAATTACTGGCTAATATGTTGTAAATTCAATCACAAAATAAAAATAGAAAAAATAATTGAATATCTTAATCAAAAATCTATTCCTACTAGAAGAATATTTTATCCTCTACCTTTAATGGAATTTTATAAACCATTTGTAAAAGAATACCTAGATAACAGTATAGAAAATTTTTATAAAAATTCATTAGAACTTTATAACTATGGATTATGTTTACCAAGCTCTACAAAGAATGATTTGCAAGCAATTGATTTTGTTGCTCAAAATATCTTACAAATACTTAAAAAAACTTAAAAATTTATTTTAAAAAGTCTAAAAATTTATTTTACATTTTTTTTACAAAATTACCAAGTAACTGGCTTATTCTTTTCTAATCATATAAGCAGGAAATATTATGGAATGAGAGTAAAAATAAATCGGGAGGTAGTTTAGAATGCTTAGCCCCATAAATCCTCAATCAAATCAATCAATAAATCAAATAAAAGATAATTTTATTGATTCTAATACACAAAATAATTTAAGTGTTACAGATTCAACTGTAAATAAAAATATTCCATCATCTCAAAATCAACAATCTCCTGATCTAATGCAAGATATATTCAATCCTAATATTTCAAAAGATGAAGCAATAAAGAAGATTGAATCTCTAATTGCACAAAAAGAAAATGAATTAGAATCTGTTAACTCTAAAATCCAAGAATTACTAAATTCATTATCTAATACGAATCAAAATATTTCAAATGTAAATGTAGAATTATTAAAATATCAACAAGCTTCAAAGCAGATAGAATTAGAAACCTTAAATATGCAAAAACAATCTCTTGAAAATCAGATCCACGTACTTAACCAAAGAAAAGATCAACTTATTAATGAAAAAAAACAAGAAGAAGAACAGCAAATGAATATCGAACAAATTTCACGAAATATGCAAGGAAATTATCAAGATTCAATAGAACAACTTAAAAATCTTAAAAATCAATTAGAACTTTATCAAAAATCTATGAATTCTAATTATCAAAAACAAATAGAATCTATAAATTCACAGATAAATAAACTACAAAAGGAAATAGAGGATTTATTAAATCAACAACCATCTACTCCTGAAGAAGCTGAACAAATAGCTCAAAAAATAGCAGAAAAAAGGAATTTTATACAAACTCTTAAGGGTCAAATGGATCTTTTATCACAGGAATCAACAAATCTCAATACTCAAATAAACCAACAGATTATGGATTTAGATAGACAAATTCTTGATATAAGAAAGCAAATGCAGGTTGATTTTTACAATAAGTGGGCAATGGACCAAGCAATGAGAAGGGAAATAGAACAAATAATCTGGACAGAGATGCTAAACAAAAAGAATCATATAGCTAATTTATGGAAAATGTATTTTGATACTAATAATAAAATTCAAGCTATGTGGAAAGATATGTACCTTAAAAAGGTGGCTGATAATAGTAGTTTTGCAGCACAGTGGGCCAAGGCTTTAGGAGTTTAGTATGATAAAAAAAGCTATTATTTTAGCAGGGGGAGAAGGTACTCGCCTCCGCCCCCTCACCTATAACCTCCCCAAACCCTTAGTCTACATAAATAACTTGCCTTCTATCGAATACATTATAAAATTCCTTTACCACTTCGGAATAAAGCAATTCGCAATAAATATAAGTTATAAACCAGAAAAAATAGAAGAATATATCGAAAATGTTTTCTATAAAAAATTTAAAGATGCAGAGATTTTTATACTTAAGGAAGAAAAATTATCTGGTACAGCTGGACCTGTTAAAAAATTACAATCTTTCTTTGGAAAAGAAAACTTTATTGTTATAGGATGTGACGATATATTCGATTTTGATCTACAGGTACTAATAGATCAACATATCAAAAACTCTGCTGTCGCTACCATAGGATTGTTTAAAGTAGAGGATCCTTCTGAATATGGAGTAGCCATAGTAGATGAATATAATAACGTAATAGGCTTTCAAGAAAAACCCAAACAAAAACCTATATCATATCTAGCAAATACTGGAGTTTACTTATTTAGTCCCAAAATTTTTGATTATATATTATCTACAGATTTTTATGATTTTGGTACTCAAGTTTTTAGCAATTTACTAAGTGATAAAGCAAAATTTATTGGAATAAATGTAGCCAATTACCCCAAATTCCTTAAACAATCCTATTGGATAGATATAGGAAATATAAAAACTTATTTCAAAGCTCATATTGATTTGGCTTTATTAAAACATCCTTTCATAGAATCAAAGATTTTAAATTCTTCTAATTATACTCTGGTTTTAGATGATAATATTAAGATTTCTTCTAATACTTTTTTTGAAGGATTAGTGGTTATAGGTAGGGATAGTGAAGTATCAGGGTTTATAAAGAATTCTATTATTTGGCCTAATAGCGTTTTGGTTAATTCTTATTTGGTTGATAGTGTTATAATTGGTGGGGTAGGGAAGTTAGCCGCAGTGTGACTGAAAAGGTTATACTGAGGAAAGTCCCGGCTCTAAAAAAAAAGGTGCTGGAGAAATTCCAGGTGTACTGCTTAGTACAACGGAAAGTGCCACAGAAACAAGACTATGTGCTAGAGGCCATACGTGCTGAAAGCACATAAAGTTGAAACCGTAGGGTAAAAGCCTACGAACTTTGGTAGCAATACCAAAGTTGGTAAACCCCACCCTGAGCAAAGCTAAAAGCTGCAAAAAGCACAGAGTAATCTGTGCTTAAGACAAATGGCTAACAATATACAGAACCGGGCTTACCTACCCCACTATATAACAGATCCACACTGCCACCCCCTATTACTATTACAAAAATTACTAAACTTATCCATAGATTATACCCAGTTTACTGAACTACTTAAAAATAAAAATATTAATCAAAAAACTTTTAAATACAATATCCTTATTGTCAATAATCTACCTTATGAGTCTATAACTAATACCTTGATAAATCTCATAAATCAATTCAATTTTCCAGTAATTCTGAAAACATCTGATTATCACACTTTTGTTGTTAATCAAGAATTCATACAGGAACTAAAAAGAACATTAAAACCAACAGAAAAACTGAAATTACCATCAAAAATAGATTATGTATGGAAAGAAAAAAATTTTGAGCTTGTAGATAAATTGATTATTCATTATTTGCTTAGAGATATTAAAAATAACTATAAATTACTTTCTGAAAAATTTTTATCTCAAGGAATAAATAAAGTAATAGATGCTTTTACTACTAGCAATTTTTACGAATTCTATAAATCTATTAATTCTATCCTAACAAATGAATTTACAGGTTTTAAAATAAAGTTTTTAGTTGATAATAATTTCTTTTTAGATAATCCTGATATTATTTTTGATAAGCAGGTTTTAGGATTGAAATTTTTTATAGATGGAACCATTTTATCTAATACTGTTTGGAATTGGGGTACAATAAACTGCTTTTTCGATCCTAAATCATTTAATGAAATAATTAATTTATTATCTAATAAAATTTATAATCTATCTAAAGTATACTTAGCTTTTCACTGTATAGGGATTATGGCTTTTAAATATTTAGTTAAGGATATACTGAAAAAGATATTTTTAACAGATGGTAAATTCGAAAATGAATTTTTTAAAAAGATTTTTATAAGAATAGAGCATTGTACTTTTATGTCGAAAGACGATTTTTCTTATTTAATCGATTTCATAAATAGTTACAAACTTTACAAAAAATTTTTTTTAGTCTTAAATCCAGAAAATACCACTTTAAAATTGGTTGATATATATAGATATAGGGATTATCTTTATCCTTGTTATTCTTCAGATTGTCCTGTTTTTGATCTAGATTTAAAAAATTCTATTTATAATTTTGTAGGAGTAAAAGATAATTTTTACACGGATAAAATTGTAAGTGATATTTTTAGTTTTAATTCGATTTTGTTTGAATAGATTTTTGATCAGGGTTTTGAGGTGGATTTTGATCGGGGATTTGGTTAGGATTTTGATTAATAGTATCATCTGGTAGATTAATAATTTGTGGTCTAATGATGAAGATAACTTCGGTATTTTGATTTGATTTTTTTTCTGCTTTGAATAATGAGCCTACTAGTGGTATGTCACCTACTATGGGGATTTTGTAATTGATTTTTCTTTCTTCTTCTTTTATTAATCCTGCTATTATTATGGTATCATTGGATTTGACGGTTAATTCTGTTGATACTTCTCTGGTTGCTGTCCAAGGAGCAGGTGTTGTTGTAATTAAATAACTAACCTTTGGTAGTATTTTTAGATTTATATAATTGTCTTTAGTAACTAATGGCTGGAATTCTAAATTTACTCCTACATCCACGTATTCTATTTCTTGAAATGCTTGGGTTATTTGTCCACTTTGAATTATTGTGGGTTTTAAGTAAGGTACTCTTTCTCCTAGGAATACTTTTGCAGTTTTACCATCTGATGTAACAAGTTTTGGATTAGCTAAGATCCTTGCTACACCTTGTTTTTCTAACATCAAAACTTGCAAATTTATCGAAGTCCTTACTGGAAAAGATATTTTGTCAGATTTAACTGTAAGTATTACAGATGTGTTAGAGCTTGCTCCTGTGGATGAGGGATCTTTTTCAAGAAGAGTAGTTATGTTTGAACTTTCTCCTGGGTATATACCTAGATCTTTGAATCTGTCTTTATTTATCTCTACTACTTGTACTTCTATCATTATTTGGGGAAGTTTTTTATCGATTAAGCTTGATAATAATTCTTCAATATTTTTTATTATAAAATAAGGGGCTGTAACTATTATACTATTTGTTCTTTCATCTGCGTCTATTTTTATTTGTTCTTTTATTATAGGTTCTTGAAATATATAAACTGAATTATTTATTATTGTTAGAATATCTTTTGCTTTGGAATTGTTTAATTTAAAAGTTTTGGTTTTTACTTCAGAATCTGGTTTATCAAAAAATTTGATTAACTGTGATAAATCTTTTATTTTATCTGCTGTTGTTTCTATTATTAGTGAATTAGAAAAATTATCTACCATTATAGTAGAGTCTTTTTCTCTTGAGTATATTATGTTTCTTACATAATCTGCAGGGGTATATATTAATTTTATTGATAATATTTGTTTTTGTTTGTATAGATGAGCTTTATTTTTAGGCACTATCATTATGGTATTATCATTAAGTTTTATTGCTTCTAATTCTGCGTATTTTATTATTGCTTGTAAGGCTTCTTTTATGGTTATATTTTTGAAAGTTACTGATATTTTTTTATCTTCTTCTACATCTATTATGAAATTGTATGGTATTTGAGAAGTAATAAAATAAAGAAGATTTTTAACACTTACATCTTTAAAAGTACCCTCAAAACTTTTGTTTGAGTTTTTAAAATCTAATTCCAATGAATAAGTTTTGCTTATTAGACCAAGACATAGAAAAAAAATTATAAAAAAAATTTTGTTTTTCATTTATTAGTATTTATAAACTATTCTTTCCACGTGTTCTCCTATTAATGGTAACTTATAATGTTCTCTGTTATAAGCTTTAATAGCTAAGAATATTGCTATAAAAATTACTGGTAAAGATAATAAAAGAAGTAATAATGAAAAAAAGCAACCTATTATGCTACCAATATTAGGTATATAAGCTATAATACAGGATAAAATAGAAAGAATAGTAAATATTGCAGTCACTGTAAGAGAAAAAAATATGGACTGTAGGGAGTGAAATCTTACAAAACTATTTTCTGTTTCTACAAAGTATGCTATTAAGGCAACTATAGGAATGATATAACCTATTGCTGTTAACAAATTCTCTTGGATCCCTAATTTTGTATTCATAATTTTATTTTGCTCCCTTATATTGTAGATTTTTTAATACTTTCTAAAGATATTTTACTTATTTTTCATTATACCTTTCATTTTTTTTATTAATTCTAAATTTTTGTTTTCTTTAAAGAAGGAGAGGATATTTTTTGCTGTTTCTTCTCCTATTTTAGGAATTGATGTTAATTTTTCTAATGATGAGTTTATAAGATTATCTATATTTTTAAAATTTTGGGCTAATATTTTAGCTGTTGCTAACCCTACGGAAGGTATTGATAATCCATACAAAACTTTATAAAAAGGAGCATCTCTAGTTTTCTGAATATCATTGTACAATTTAGAAGCAGATTTCTTTCCTAAATTGCCAATAACTGCTAAATCTGCAGGAGTTAACATATACATATCGTATATATCCTTTACTATTGAAGATTTTACTAATTTTGATATAGTACCTTCTGATATGTCTACATCTAGAGCTTCTTTGCTAAACCAATGAACTATTCGTTGAATTATTTTTTCAGTACAATTATAATTTTTGCATACTAGAAATGGACCTTCTTTATCCAGCTTATAATTACATGAGGGACAATTTTCTGGTATAGTAATTTCTTTTACATCTTTTCTCAATTCTTTTATTACTTTAACTACTTCTGGAATAACTTTTCCTGCTCTCCTTATTTCTACATAATCTCCAATTTTTATATCTTTAGCTTTTATGTAATCAAAATTATGTAAAGAAGCATTTTTCACAGTTACCCCTTCTATTATTGTTGGTTCTAATACTGCTACTGGAGTAATTATTCCAGTTTTTCCCACTTGAAAAATTACTTCTATTATTTTTGTTATTGCTATATCTGTATGAAATTTATAAGCTATTGCCCATTTGTAATTTCTGGTTGTATTACCTAGAATCTGCTGGAATTTTAAATTATTTACCTTAAATACTACTCCGTCTATTTCAAATTCAAAAGAATCTTTTTGATCTGAAATTTCTTTATAATATTCTAGTAGTTTATCAATGTTTTCTGGTTGTATTTCTATTACTTCATATTTAGGACTTATAAAGAAGTGATCTTTAAAAAACTCAAACAAATCAGATAGATTCTCTAATAAAAGTATTTCATTTAAAGATGAATTATACAATTTGAAATGATATGCAAAGAATTTGAGATTTCTCTTAGCAGTAACCTGAGGATTAATTTGTCGCAAACTACCACTTGCAGCGTTACGAGTATTACTAAACTTAGGTAAATTTTCTTCTTCTCTTTGTTTGTTTATTATATTTAGGTCTTTTTTGTATAGTAAAACTTCTCCTCTAACCTCTATAAATTCTATATCACTTGGTAAATCTTTGTAAATTACTAATGGAATTGTTTTGATGGTTTTAGCGTTTAAGGAGACATCCTCTCCATAAATTCCATCTCCCCTTGTTAAAGCTCTTTGAAATAAAAATCTATCCTTTTCTCTTCTATAGATTATAACCAAGTTTACTCCATCAAATTTCAATTCACCTAAAAATTGAATTGTTTTAGAAATTTGTAGATTTTTAAAAATGCTTTTGATAAAATTTTTAAGTTCATTTTCACTATAAATTGCTTCTAAACTTAATACTTCAGAAAGATGTTTTTCTTTTTTAAATTCTGTTGATAGGCTGTAAGTTATTCTTTGAGTAGGGGAGTAGAGTTTTATTATTCCTGTTTCTTTTTCTAAGGATTTTAATTTATTTAAATAAATTAAAATCCTTAGAAAAAGAAACAGGAATAATAAAACTCTACTCCCCTACTCAAAGAATAACTT
>CALFWH010000050.1 GCA_937927985.1 uncultured bacterium
CCTATATTTATGACTAACAATTTAATATAGGGTAACGAATGCTTCCTCATCATAATATAATTCTCTTTCCAATTTATATTCTTTATCTGGATCAAATAAGGGATTAGGTTTATCTATTAATTCTAATCTGTGAAATGCTGAGTTATACCAAGGTTTTTCTGGTTTTGGTAAATCTAAATTTATTTCTGTAAATACTCTATAGCCTTTAGATACTATATCATCTGGATTAAGTTCATATAGTTGGAACTTATCTATAATATCTGTGATAACTAAATTCATTTCATATAGATTTTTATGTATTTTATACCATTTTTTTAGTGAAGCTTCTAAGTGGGTTAATCCAAAATAAACTACTCCATTTTCTTTTAGTAAAGAGCATCCTCTAGAAATGAAGAGAGTTATACCTTGTATTGTTTCTACTGGATCTGATAGAAATACATCAAAAGAATTTCTTAGATTTTTATCAACTGGCCATTCGACATTATAGGTTACTGCTTTTAGGTTATCTAAACCTAAGGATTTTGATTTGTTATTTATGTAATCTACTAACCTTTGATCGGCTTCTAGAACTAAGATTTTTTGGGGTAAATTTGTTAAAACTAAAGCTATTGAAGTTAGATCATCATCTCCTATTAATACAATATTTTTATTTTCCAAATCTCCTTTATAATACATAAAATTTATTCTATTTCTAATTGTTTCAATAGTGACTATGCCTTGATCGAATTCGGGTATAGCTACTGGTCTATCTTTTATTATTTCCCTAAACTTAAGAATCACTTCTTGGAAAGATTGCTTACTAAAACAATTACCTTCACATTCTCTACATTTAACATCTATATAATCAGTTTTTAATACTTCTTTTAAGATTTCTTTTGAATTTATTTTAAAAGTATTATTTTGGTAAACAATTATTTGGTTCTGCATAAGTTTTTTTAAAGATTGAATAGTATTTAAAGCGCTATCAAATGTTTCTAACATGATTTCCCAATAACTTTTAGTACCTTGAGATAATAATCTTAAAATTATGTATTCTGTTTTGTTTATTTCTTTTATATTTATAGACATATATTACCTCCTTTATAATCTGGATTTTTTGGATTTTTTGAATTTTTATTTTTTATTTTGTCTTTATCTTATTTTTATTTCTTCTATTAAGTTTGATATGTTAGTAGAAGGCTTATTATTTATTTCAAAAATACTTTTAGAAGGATTTAATTTCTTACCGTATCTATCTATTAATCTTTCTTCAAAAGTTGGAAGATTTATTTTATAAAATACTCCTATAGGGATTTTATCTCCCCATTCTTGAGATTTTAGAATAGCCTTTACAATTTTTTCTTGTATTTCTTGGTGATTATTAGGATCTTTAACTTCTGGATCATATCCTTCGTCTTCTAGTTTATATATTCTTTTGGAGTTATTGACTACTTGTTCAAAATATTCTTTAGTGTGTATATCATTATAACTTGGGCAGGGTTGAAGAATATCTATTAAACTAAGTCCCTTATGTAAGATTGCTTTTTTAATTATTTGTTTTAAGTGTTTAACATCATAGGCATAAGATCTTGCTACAAAAGTATATCCACTAACTATTGCTACTGAAAGAGAGTTTATAGCTTGGTTTATATTGGGTAAGGGTAGAGATTTAGTTTTCATTCCTAATTTCAAAGTAGGTGATGCTTGTCCTTTAGTTAAACCATATACTCCATTATTGAATACTAATACTGTAATATCTATATTTCTTCTACCTGCGTTTAGGAAATGACCAGCTCCTATTCCATAGGTATTACCGTCTCCTCCTATATCTATAACTGTTAATTCTGGGTTTGCAAGTTTTATTCCCGTAGCAAAAGGAATATCTCTACCGTGTAGAGTGTGAATACCTGTTATGTTTACAAAATGGGGAGTTTTACCAGAACATCCTATTCCTGATACTAAAACTACTTTTTTTAAATCTAATTGTAAATCCACTAAAGCAGACATAAGGGAATTAAGTATTCCAAAGTCACCACATCCTGGGCACCAATCTATGTTGTAATCAGTCTTTAAATCGGCTAACTTGTAAGACATAGGATACACTCCTTTCAAATTCCTGAATTACAAACTATTCTTTTAGTATCTAAATTTATTGCATCTATGATTGCTTTGAAAACTTCTTCTTTGGAAAATGGTCTACCATTCCATTTTAGAATTCTTTTGTTTACTTCTATTCCTATTTCTTTTCTTAGTAAATTAGCTAATTGTCCTGAATAGTTCATCTCTATTGAGATTATAGTTTTTGAATTTGATAATATTTCTAGTACTTCTTGAGAAGGGAAAGGTTTTAAAAGAATTATCTGTAAGAAATTTATAGAGTAGTATTTATTTAGCTCTTCTAGATTATCAAGTACTGGTCCTTTTACTGATCCCCACCCTATTATTGTATACTCAGCTTCTTGAGGACCATATAATCTATATTTTAAGCTATTATCTACTTCTTTTAGAATTGTTTCCATTTTTTTCATTCGCTTTTCAAACATTTTAGTTCTGTTATTTGATTCTTCGGATATATGACCTAATTCATCATGTTCATCTCCTGTATTCCAAAATATTCCTTGCCCTATGAATATTCTTGGAGAAATTCCATCATCTGTTATTTTAAATCTTTTATATCTTCCTTCTTTTTCTATTATTTCTTTTAATTGATCTTCTGATAAAATTTTACCTCTTTCTATTTTGATATTATCTATATCAAATGGATAAAGGGTTTGTATACTATTTGCTATTGATTTATCACTAAGGAATATAACGGGTAATTGGTATTTATCTGCTAAGTTGAAAGCTTCTATTGTTAAGTAGAAAGATTCTTCTATATCGCCAGGAGCTATGACTATTCTTGGGAATTCAGAATGTCCTGCATATAGAGAGAATTCTAAATCTCCTTGTTCATGGCGGGTTGGTAATCCTGTTGATGGTCCTCCTCTTTGGTAATTGAATATAACTACTGGTACTTCGTTAATACCTGCCCATCCTTGAGATTCTGCCATTAAACTAAGTCCTGGACCTGATGTAGAAGTAGCAGCTCTTACTCCTGTTAGTGCTGCACCTATTGCCATTGTTATTGCAGCTATTTCATCTTCAGCTTGTATTACTAATACTTCATGTTCTGGATGAGCTTCTAAATACTCACTTTCATCACTAGCTGGAGTTATTGGATAATATGACTGAAATCTACAACCAGCTAAAATTTTAGCTATTCCAGTAAATGTTGTCCCAGAAGTTATTATCCTTTCTTTTTGATTTTCTATTGGTATTATTTCATAATTGCTTTTTTGATCAAATGAATTTGATTTTATGTATTCATAGGTTAGAGAAGCTGAAAATATGTTTATATCTAATAATTTTGCTCTCCTACCTGTAAAAACTGATTGTAAAACTTTTTCTAAATGTTTAAAATCAAGCTTTAATAGGGCTAATGAAGCTGCTACACTTATTACATTTCTCATTATTTGTAATTTGGAGTAATCTTTTTCTTTATCAAATTTAATAGCAGCTTCTTTTATTATATCATTAAAAGGAATTGGAACTAAAAGGTAATCTCCCTCTTTATTGAAAGCTATATCCTTATCAAAAATTATTATTCCTTTTTGTACTACATTTTCATGATGTAGAAGTAAAGTTTCTTTTTCAAAAGAAACAAGGATATCTATATTATCTGTATGAGATCTTATAAATTTATCGGATATTCTTATTGGATAGTAACTGTGAGCTCCTTTTATGTTTGAATGATATTCTCTTTTTCCATATATGAACAATCCTACAGATGCACAGGTTTTTGCAAAGGTATTTGCTGAAGAATCTACTCCGCTACCTTGAGGACCTCCTATAAGCCAAGTGAAATTGTTGGCCACTTTCATCTAAAATCTCCCCTTTCTAGAAAATAGTATTTGTGTTAAAATTACTAATTTAAAATATATTTAAACAAAAATAACTATTTCCCTTTTATGTAAACCATTTATAATGTAGGAATGAGCAAATAAACTAAACTTGCTAAAAATACTGAAAAAATTAAACTATCTAATCTATCTAATACTCCTCCATGACCAGGTATTAATTTACCAGACTCTTTCACATTTGTTATTCTTTTAATGAGAGATTCAAATAAATCCCCAAAAGCACAAAGAATTGAAATACTACTTACCAAAATTATCATTTTTACAATTCCTAAACTTTTTATATCTGTATTTAATATCAATATTAAGCCTATTAAAAAAGAAAATAAAACTCCTGCTATGTATCCTTCTAAAGTTTTAGAAGGACTAATATTGCTAAAAAATGAATTTTTACCTATACTTTTACCAACAAAATACGCAAATATATCATGACTATAGTTTACTACCACTACTAATAAAAAAAATAATCCACTTTTTATCTCAAATAAAATCAAACTTAAACTCAATGATCCCATAAAATAAAAATATAAAAAAACATTTTTTGTTATTTTCTCAAAAACTATTTCATTAGTTGAATTTTTATTGCTTAAAATTTCCTTTATAATGAAAATTAATAATATTACAATCAAACAAAGAGAAAATATACTAAAAAGCTCAGTATTGAAATCTGATAAATTGGATATTAATTCATATTTTTTTATATTTACAAAAATCATTGAATCTAACCATAGGGTTAGTATTATCCAGTAGTATAGATCTATTTTATCGGGAAATAATTTTTTTAGTTCTACTGAAGCTAAAATTTGAAAAACAATAACCATAAAGTAGAAAATATTTTTTTGGATAAATACACTAGCTAAAAATAATCCTCCTAATATTAAACCTGTTATGATTCTGAGAATAAATTTTTTGTAATCTTTAATCATTTTTGGGTAATAAAGTTGGAAATAGGATAATTTCTCTTATTGAAGTTTGATTAGTAAATATCATTACTAATCTATCTATACCAAATCCTAATCCCCCTGTGGGAGGTAATCCATACTTTAAAGCATTTATATAATCTTCATCATATTCGTGTGCTTCTTCTTCTCCTTCTTGTTTTAATTTTGTTTGTTGTAAAAATCTTTTTTCTTGTTCAAAAGGATCGTTTAGTTCACTAAAAGCATTAGCCACTTCAAAATTGGCTATAAATAATTCAAATCTTTCTGTACATAGGGGATTATCTTTTTTAGATATAGCTAATGGGGAAATTTCTATAGGATAATCTAAAACAAAGGTTGGATCTATAAGAGAGGGTTTTACTAATTCATCAAAGGCTTTATCTATTACATGACTAAGTACCCTATTTTTTATGTTTAATTCTCTTGATATTTTTTGTAAATATTCATTATCATTTCTTAATTTTTCTATATCTACTGATTTTTTATATAGTTCTTCAGGAAACGATATTCTTTTAAAAGGTAAACTAAAGTTTATTTTTTTCCCAGCATATTCTATTTCATGAGAGTTAAAGAGATGTTTTACTAATTTTGAGATTAGGTCTTCTGTAAGGTACATCATGTCTGTTAGATCTGCAAAAGCTTGATAAAGTTCTAAGATAGTAAATTCTGGATTGTGTTTTGTTGATATTCCTTCATTTCTAAAAACTTTACCTAATTCATAAACTTTTTCAAAATTTCCTACTATTAATCTTTTTAAATACAATTCTGGAGCTATTCTTAAATACATA
>CALFWH010000051.1 GCA_937927985.1 uncultured bacterium
AGACAATGCAGCCATGATTGCAATAGCAGCTATTTTCCTATATCTATCTTACAAAAATATTCCCCAAACCTTTGATATTTACCCTACAGAAGAAGAAGGTAATCAAATATGGTACAACCTAAATAATCCTTATTAAAACAATTCTCATTAAAAAACTTTTCATTAATGATCCACAGAATAAAAACAAAAAATCAAATTACTAGTTTATATTCTTTGAAATCGAAAGAATTAGATCAAATTTTTTTGGGTAATTTAAAAAACTCAACAAAATTAATAAAAAAAGTTTCTTTACTTTTGAAAGGTATCCAAGTAAAGTTTAAGGTTAAAGTTTTTTTTAGTAAATCAAAAGATTTTGTAGTTAAATATGCAATATTAATTTCAAAAAAAGTAGGTAAAGCAGTATTAAGAAATTTTATAAAACGTAAAATAAGAAACTTTTTAGTAGATAGCTTAAAAAAATTAGACCAACCACCCACAGGCACTTATATTTTCCTTTTCATGTTCAAAAAAGAATAAAGATACAGTATTAAAAAATATTTTCAATAAAACTTTGTAAAAAAACTGTTAAAAAAAACTGATTAATTTAGGATTTAGGAATTCATCTTTATAAATTTACTACAGGAGGGGGAGCAAAATGAATATTTATAAAAAAGGAAATGTTCTGCTACTTAGTCTTTTCTTGATAGCTTTTTGTGTATCAATAATAGGTTTAATTTATTCTTATAATAAACGAATAATCATAATAAACAGTCAAGAAAAAGCAAACTACTCAGAAGTTAATTCCAAAACAAGTGAAGTTTTTATAGATTTATACTTAATAAATAAAATGGGAGAAGATTTATGGGGTTTAAATGAGATATCATCTGATGTACCTATTCCACAAATTGGTCGTTTTGAAAAAACAGTAAACTGGCGAAGTCAAAATGCTGAAATCTTACAGATGAATGGAATTAATTTTGGAAACCCGCCACCAACTTCTGCAACAATTAATACTTCAAAAGGTTCATTTAATCATTCTTCTAATGTAGACTGGGAAAGTAACCGAAATCAAACTTACCAAGACTTAATAAACAAATGTATATCCAAAAGTGAAAATTTTGTATATAATGTTTTTGAAAATCTAGACAAAAATATTAAAAGAGATAAAGTTAAAGTAACCCCAGGTACTACCCAACGAAATTTACAAATTGAATACCTTGTAAACATAAAAAAAATCGGTAATATACAAATAAAATTAACTTACAAAGTTATGATAGAGTATATATTAAAAGTTTCTTACCAAATCATAGCTAATGGTACTGCAGAAACAAATAGTACACCAGTATATGAAGATAGAATAATAACAGATGAAAACGGTAATCAACAAAAAATACAAATTCTTACTGGTTATGATAACACAGCTACAATTGAAGTAGATTTTGAAGTAAATAAAGAATCATTAGCAATTATAAAAAATTTAAAAATAGAAAGGATAGAAAATAAGGAGGAAGAATGATGAAAATAAATAAAATGAAATTCTCTAAAGCTTTCTCGTTAGTTGAAATTATGGTAACTATAGGTATACTAGGCTTAGTTATCTCTACTTTACTAACAATTATCTACACCATAAAAATTAATCAAGAAAAGTTATACTTTAAAACAATGGTACCTAAAAAAGCAACAAAATACATTATCACACATTTATTATCACACTATGATATTTATGGAAGAATAGAACAACAAAAAAATCTTGAAAATTTTTTAAAAAATAAATTACCTACATTTTTAAATCAAAAATTCTCTGAAGATCAAGAATTAAGAGGAGTGGAAGTAAAACAAGCTAAACCTTTAATTGAACTTAAAAATAATAAAAATAAACCACAAAATATACAAAAAGGAGATATCAATGTAGAATTAATATGTCAAATAAATAACAAACAAGAAAAAATAAAATTAGAAATGCTTTACATATTGGTTCCTCCGCCACCTCCCCCCCCAGAGGACATTCCAAATGATACTCAAGAAGGTATTCCAAATAGTTCTGAAGAAGGCAATAAAGGTGGTCCCGAAGGAGGTAATAAACCTACTACCACACATCATCCATCAAGAGGAAGAAGTATTGGAAGTGGATCTATTGGTTTCTAAAATAAAACTAAAATAAACTTAAATTATGATAAAGAATGAATTAAAAAAAGAATTAAGGGGGCTATCATTAGTTGAGGTTTTACTTTCCATAGTGATAATTTCGATACTAATAGGTATAATAGTGCAAATAACTTTGCTTTATGAAAAATTTAGTAGGGAGTGGGGATTTCTAGAATCTTCAGTTATAGATGCTAAATTAATTGCCGTCTCCCTTGAAAGAGACATGATCACCTCCTCTAAAATAATTATTAATCAAACCAATGACCACGATCAAATAATATTAGATCGTAATGAATACACATTTTTTAAAAATCTAGATAAAAGAGTTGTAATATCTCCACCAGGAAAAACTAAAAATCTCAAAAAAGAAATATATTGGAATATACAGAAGACAAAAATAAGAAATTTAGCGTGGATATATGAAATTTCTTTTTTTGTTTATAATAGAGAAGCTCTTAGGCAAAGAGGAAAAAATGTAAGAAAACTCGTTTATTACATTTTAGTTTATAGATATGATTAAATTGCTAATTGTTCTAAAACATTAACCAATTGGTGATTTAGTTTTTTCTTATTTTTGATAGCTAATTCTATAGGTAGGGGTTCTATTTTATTGTTTTTTAGAGCTATAAAGAATCCGTTTTGATTGTTTATTATTAGTTCAATAGCTTTTTGTCCACTAAGGGTACCAAATATTCTGTCATAAGCTGTAGGGTTTCCTCCCCTTTGAATATGTCCCAAAACAGTAATCTTTAATTCATAATTAGAATCATATTTTTTTAGAATAGGGTTTAATTCTTTTTCTAATTCAAAAGCACTGCAGTATCCTTCAGATAAAACCACTATAACATGTTTTTTACCTTTGACTTTATATTGGTGTATTTTTTCAGCTATTTTAGGTGTAGGAATTTTATATTCTGGTATTAATACTAATTCACTGCCAGTAGCTAAGGCTATATCTAAAGGTAATAATCCATAATCTCTTCCCATAACTTCTACTATAAATATCCTTCCGAAAGAATATGCAGTATCTCTTATTTTGTCTATTGCTTGAGTAGCAGTATTGAGTGCAGTGTCGTATCCTAGAGTGTATTCAGTACCGTATATATCGTTATCAATTGTGCCAGTTATACCAACTACTTTTATGTTTGATTCAGTAATTATTTTATAAGCTGCGTTAAAACTACCATTACCTCCGATAATAACTAACCAATCAATTTCTAGTTCATTAAGTACTTGATAAGCTATTTGTCTGTAGTTATAATCTAGAAATCTGGGTTCTCTGGAAGATTGAAGGAAAGTACCTCCTTTTTCTATTGTACCACTTACACTACGTTCATTAAGATAGATAAATTCTTTATAAAGTATTCCTCTAAGTCCTTTAATAAAGCCTATTACTTCTAAATTTGGGTAATCATTAGCTGTCCTAACCACTGCTCTGATAGCAGCATTCATTCCTGGACTATCTCCGCCACTCGTTAAAACCCCTATCCTCATAAAACATTTCTCCTCATTCTTATTTACATTTAATAAATTCATACTAAAATGCAACAAAAATACCTTCTTTTTTATCCATAATTTATCAAATCCTGATAGTAAACACTAATTTAAACACTAATTTAGACACTAATTTAGGTAGAATATAATATCAAAAGGTTTAGTCATAATAGATAAAGAATAAATTCATAATGGATGAAAAAGTAAAAATAGTTAACTTATCCTTCAATAACAAAAAATTAACTCCAAAAGTTATTCAATTTCTCTTTTTGTATTCTGAATTTGTTGCATTTAGGAGATTTACACCTGTTAGTATAATGTTGGTACCAAGAAGAAATTATCAATTCTTTTTTGAGAATTTTTTTTATTTCATTTTTGAAAATTTTAATTTCCAGGAATTTGAAAAAACAGAATTTGTTTTAAATTTTTCTTGGTTTTCAAAAAAAGAGTATGAAGAATTAATTATTCAGATTTCAGAAGATTTAGAGTTAGATGATTTTATAGTAACACCAAGAGAAGGCAAGTATAATAAAATTCCAATTTATATTAGATCTATAAATTTTGCACAAGGCACAGGAGCACATCCTACTACTAGATTAATACTCAATAACCTTAAAGAAATACTCCCTTACCAAGAAGAGAAAACATTAGTAATAGATTATGGATCAGGAAGTGGGATATTATCAATAGCAGTAAAAAAAATTTTACCCCAATCAATCATCCTTCCAATAGAAATTAATTTTAAAAGTATTAAAGAATCACTTTCAAATTTTAAACTGAATAGTCTTAATTTAATAGCTTTCTTGTCTGATAGGCCTTACATAATTAACCTTACTAAGGTAAAAAAAAGATTTAACAAAACCATATTTATAGCAAATGTACCTTTACAAGTAATCCAGATGTGTATGAATCATTTTTATGAAAACGATTTTTTATTTGATCATTTGATAATCTCGGGAATAAAAAAGCCATCCAATCAAAACAATCAAGAATTTATAGAAAAATTAGAGAATGAAAACTTAAAAAAGTATCTAAAAAATTATTCATTAAAGACGGATTCAATGGAAAATTGGATATTAATTTTAGGTACAAAAAAATAGAAAAATGCGCAAACTGGATTTAGTATTTTTAGCAGGTGGTATAATACAAAACCAACCCAAATGTCTTATAAAAAGTTTATCAGGAAAAACAATCATTGAAGAAATATTAACAATATTCTCACAAATAAACTATAAAGAATACAATTTAGAAATAAAAAATCGGTTTTTAATGTATCCTAAGAACTATCTAGAAGATTTTACCAAAATAATTGAAAATTTCAACAAAAATCTAAAGGAATCCAATTTAACAATTAACCTAATCCAAGCTGGAGACAGTTTGCAAAAAACAATAGAAAATTTTATAAAAAAATATGAAATCCCTGTAAACGAAAATGATTCATACATATGTTTTATAGCGACAGATATTCCTTTAATAACTTTAGAAGCAGTAGAAGATATAATAAAGAGATTTTGTCTTTTAGAGGGAGATTTATTTTATCCTTTTGTAAGTAAAGAAGTTTATAAAGTACAATTTGGAAAGTTAACTAAAAGAAGAACTTTTGTAAAGTTAGGTAAAGATAGTTTTTGTGGTACAGGAATAATAATAATAAAATCAAGTATATTTCTTAGTTTATGGGAAAAATTTAAAAGTATTATAGAGAACCGCAAAAATCCCTTAAAAATAATCAAATTACTAAAATCCAACTATTCTTTTGATAACTGGTCAATTATTAAAATACTTATAGGTAAGATGACTGTACTTGAATTGGAAGAAAAAATAAACAATCTATTGAATATAAAAACCCAAGGTTTGTTAACAAATTATGCTACTTTAGCTTTCAATATAGATATATTACAAGATTTAGAGGATTACTACAGTTTAGTTCAAAAATATAAAAATAACAATATTAGTTAACAATTCAATATGAGTGAATGGACATTAGTGGTAATTTTAGTTTTATTATTGTTAATAAGGATAGGGATAGTTAATGATATTTTTACATTTCCCCACTTTTGGGTACCTAAGATATTTAAAAGGATAACTAAAAAAGGTATATTAGAGTGGATAGATAGTGCTTTAACAGCAGGAATCTGCGCACTCATATTTATCGTATTCATTGGTAGATTATATATAATACCTTCATCTTCAATGGAACCCACACTTAAACCAGGAGATGTAGTCTTAGGAATAAATAAATTATGGTTTAGCCAAAAAGAAGAACTAAAAATAGAAAGAGGAGATATAGTTATATTTAAACCTCCAGTTGATAACAGACTCTACATAAAAAGATTAATAGGTTTACCTAATGAAAAATTAATGATAGTACAAGGAGAATTATACATAAACGATAAGTACATAAAACAAGATTTTAATTTTAATAAGGATTATTACGATTATGGACCTGTTAAAATACCTTCAGATAGCTATTTTTTCCTAGGAGACAATAGGCCAAATAGTTACGATAGCCACTTATGGATAGAACCCTTTGTTAATAAAAACGAAATCAAAGCTAAAGCAGTAATCATACTCTTCCCACCCAATAGAATTAAAATCCTCAATAACCCTTTTAATAAATAAAAAAACATGAATAAAACAGAAACCCTATTACTAAATGGATACTTCTACAAAGAACTATTTTTAGATTATAAAAAAAAGATAATTGAAATTCTTAAAGATCCTTCAAATTACACTATAGTAATATTTTACTTTAAAGAAAAAAATAACAACTATTTTATGGAAAATCAAAAGAAAATTTTTAATCAAATAGGTTTTAAAACTTTATTAATCAACCCTGAAAACTATGAAGAATTTAATTATCTAATAAACCATTTTTCAAAAGAAAAAAGTATATTAGGTATAAATGTAGAACTTCCTTTACCTAAAAATTACGACCTAATCCATTTAGCTAAAATAGATATATACAAAGATATAGATTGTCTAAATCCCATAAATTATCATAAATTTTTACTAAGTAAAAAAGAAAATTTAGAACACACATTAATTCCATCAGTAGCTCAAGCAGTTTTACTAATGCTACAACACTATAAAATACCATTTGAAAAACAAGATATAGTAATACTTGGAAAAAGTCTTTATACAGGTTTAGCTATAACACATTTACTAATTAAGTATAACTCCACAGTTCAAATAATTAATGAAGATAGTAAAGGAGTAAAAGAAAAATGCAAACAAGCAGATATAATCATATCTGTAACAGGCAAAACTAATCTAATAGATGAAGAATACGTAACTTCTAAATCAGTAATCATTGATGTAGGTTTTGAAATAGAAAATGGAATAATAAAAGGTGACGTAAATATAGAAAAAGTTAAAGGTATAGTTAAAGCAGTATCAATAGTACCTGGCGGAATAGGTTTACTATGCAACCTATCAACCGTTATTAATCTTTATAAACTTCTTACACTACAAAAAATATGAAAAAAAATACGAAAACAAAAAAAATAACAATAATCACCCTAATTATTTTATCATTCATAATAAATTCAATAGCAAGTTTTAGTTATTCAGAAAATAATGAAAATAAAAAATTACAAAACAAATCATACCAACTAGAAGATTTATTAAATTTAAGAGTTTTAATAGATAAGATAGAAATTAAAGATGTAAGCTTATCTATAAAAGGAAGTAATATAAGTTTAAAGTATTCAACAGAAGAGTTTCCTACCATATACCAAGGAGGGTTTAGTTTAGCAAATCAAATAACTATCTTATCCTTACATCCTTACCTAAAATTCTTCTATGATCAAAATTACTATGATGAAAAAAATATTCCCAATTACAAAGACATAATGATATTATCATCAAATTACTTGGAATACAAGAATAAAAAATATAGAGGTAAATTTTTAATAACTAAAAAAAATGATGGGTACTATTTAATAAACTTAGTGTCAATGGATGATTATTTAAAATCTGTAGTACCTTCTGAGATGCCAGCTTCTTGGGAATTGGAAGCACTTAAAGCACAAGCAATCATCGCAAGAACATATGCAATAAGAGTAACTATAGAAAGAAGAAAAAAACAAGAAATTTTTGATCTATACTCAACAGTATTGGATCAAGCTTATTATGGAATGGATAAAGAAAATCCTAAAACAAATTTAGCAGTAGAACAAACTAAAGATATAATAATAATTCATAATAATAAACCCATATGGGCACTATATCACTCCAATTGTGGAGGTAAAACAATAGAAGGTAAATTGGTATTTTCCAATAGATTAGAAGAAAATGAAAATTATTTACAATCAATTAATTGTCCTTTTGAAGGCAGAAGATGGAAAAATATAATTGAACTATACACCTTAAAAAAAATACTTGAAAAAACTACTAAAAATCAAATTTATTCAATAAACAAAATATACACTGAAAATTTTAGAATCTATATAGTTTACAATCAGAATTACATTTACAGTCTACCTAACTGGCAGTTAAGAAAATTAATAGGTTATAATGTAATAAGAAGTCCTTATATAACTAAAATTGAGATTTTACAAGACAAAGTAATATTTGAAGGGATAGGGGCAGGACATGGAGTAGGATTGTGCCAATTTGGAGCAAATACCCTAGCTAAAATGAATTTTAACTATGAAGAAATAATAAAATACTATTACAAAGAAATCCAGTTAACTGATATCAAGAGGTGGTTGGAAAATGCTAATATTTGATTTATTAGAAAATATGCATAAACTAGAAGCAAGTGATTTACATTTGGGAGTTGGAGCACCACCTATCCTTAGGAATTAAAGGAAAACTCAAAGCACTTAAATTCCCTCCCCTAACCAATGAAATGATCAGAAGTATGATCTTCGCTTTGCTAACTTCAGAGCAAATAGAAGAATTTGAAAAAAAGAAAGAATTGGATTTTTCTTATTCGCTAGAAAATATAGGTAGGTTTAGAGGTAATTTATATTTTCAAAGAGGATCAATGGCAGCAGCAATAAGAGCTATTCCCAGTGAGATAAAAACAATAGAAGATTTAGGTCTACCGTTAATTCTAAAAGAAATAGCCTCTACAGAAAGGGGATTTTTCTTAGTTGCTGGACCTACAGGAGTTGGTAAATCTACTACTTTAGCAGCTATGATTGATTACATAAATAATAATTTTTCTAAACACATCATAACAATAGAAGATCCCATAGAATATGTTCATATAAACAAAAAATCCATAATACATCAAAGAGAGATTGGCACAGATACTCTTTCTTTTCATGAAGCACTAAGACATGTTTTACGTCAAGATCCAGATGTTATACTAATTGGAGAAATGAGAGATATGGAAAGTATATCCCTAGCATTAACAGCTGCAGAAACTGGACACTTAGTTTTCTCCACTTTGCACACATTTGGAATTATTAATACTATAGATAGGATAGTAGACGTATTCCCTGCAGGACAACAAAATCAAGTAAGAACTCAATTGGCTAATATTTTAAATGGATCAATTTCACAAGTATTAATACCCACAATAGATGGAAATTTAGTAGTAGCTTATGAAGTAGTAGTAGCAACTCTAGCAGTAAGAAATCTAATAAGAAAAGGAGAATATCACCAATTACAAAACGTCCTATATACAGGTAAAGAAGCAGGTATGATATCACTAGAAGCAAGATTAGCAGAATTATATAAAAAAGGCGTAATCACTAAAGAAACAGCTTATAGATACGCAAATAATAAAGAAGTCATCGCAAGAATAATAGAATAAAACAATTACTAAAAATCTCATTTTAAAAATTCTTTTAAAGATTTTAAATAAAAGATTTTAACTAAAAAATTTTAACTAAAAAATATGGAATTGGTATTCTTTATTTTATTCCTGAGCTTATTGATATTTATTGATGGTTTTTCAAGGATTCTTTATATTTTAATGAAATATAAGCCAGATTTTTTTATGTACAGCTTTTTTAGATTCTCCATACTGGTATTAATCATTCTATTGTTTATTAAGCTATTTCCTTCTTTTTATTTTTACGCTATAGGTTTTTTAGCTTATTTGCTTTTTGGGGGTATTATATGGAAGAATATTTTAAAGATATGGTATTCTAATTATATAAAAAGGAAAAAGGATAAGGTTTAAAAAGAAGGAAAAAGAGAAGTAATGTCAAAGGATAAAAAGGGAAGGGCGGTAGCTCAGTTTGGTAGAGCGGTGGACTCCAAATCCATTGGTCGGGGGTTCAAATCCTCTCCGCCCTGCCACAAAATCCTTACTCTCACCCTCTCTGTAATATTCTTATTTGTAATATTCTTAAAAACCCTAACCTTAAAAACACTTCCCCAAATAATCGACAATACCCTTATACTTTACACCCCAGAAATAATCTCTAATCCTAACCAAATTCTCATACCTAACAACATACAAATATACACTAATGATTACTGGATAAAATCCTCTAAAGCAACCATAGACAAAAAACAAAGAATAATAACAATTCATGAGCAAACCTTAATAAAAAACCTCAAAACCCAGGATGAATTCCTAACCTCAAAAATTGAAATATATTACAATGAACAAGGTCAAATAACTGAAATAAAAGGATCAAAAGGATCAGGATACATTCTTAACCTGCCCTCAGATCAAATTAAACTACAAGATAAACTCTTCTTTAATTACTCAAATATGCTAATATTCTCCAATAGATACATCTTTGATAATGTAGAATTTTCAACTTGCAATATTTGTGAATATCAAGATTTTACACATAAACACTACAAACTTGCAGCCCAACAAGTAGAAATAATACCAGAAGATAAAATGATATTAACCAAATCTAAATTAAACCTTTACAAAAAACAGATATTTTCATATAAAAAACTAATTATCCCTCTAAGGCAGAAAAAAATAAGTAATTTTTCAGAAGATACCTCAGCTTTCCCACAAATAGGATACAACAATACAGATGGAATATTTATTACTAAAAACTTCGATTACTACTTTTCAAATTCAAACTACGGAAAAATCCTAACTAAGTACGCCCAATATACAGGATTATACTACGGAATTAACAATTATTACAGAAAACAAATAGGAACCATAAGAATAACATTCGATAACTACCTATTTGTAAATAATAATAAAAGGTTTAGTAGATCATTCAGAAACATAAACAATAATCTATCTTTAAATTTTAAAAATGTTAACGCTTTTTTTAGATATTCCAGTAATAGAGCAGTATACAGAAATTATATTCCTCCACTCAATGAAAACCTATACTACTCAATATCCACTAATTTAAATAGAATAAATATAAATTACACTTCTAACCAATCAAGAACAAAAGGAATATTCGATTCTACAAATCAATTCCTGAGAATATCAGGAAATTACAAAAACTTTAAATTCAACTTTTCGCTAAACGACCTCCAAAATAAATATTTTAGTACTAATAATAACCAAAAAAGTCAAAATACAAAATTTGATATGAATTATACATCTTCAGATGGATTGTATACATTATTAATGGTAATAGATAATACAAACAATAATTTTGGATTCTTTGGTACAAATAAATTACCTGAATTAACTTTTAAGCTAAATAGACCGATAAAATATAAAGATAGAATAACTCTATTACCTTCATTGTTTCTTGGTAAGTATGAAGAACCAAGATTCAATAGGAAAACTACTAAATATCAATTCCTTCTTAACTACAATATCTCACATATAAAAGGAAAAGAATTAAATTGGAACACAACTGG
>CALFWH010000052.1 GCA_937927985.1 uncultured bacterium
AAATCAAACACTTTTTCTGTCAATAATACTTATTTTTTCTAACATAGTAATAATATTTACTACTTTTACCGATATATCTCCATTTCGGTACTGTATCGATATTCTCCTAATGACAATATCTATAATGCTAAAAAGAGAACTATACATCTATAAGAATTTTCACTTAACAATTGATTTTTCAAAAATCTTCCTCATAATTTTTTATCTACTTAATAATGTAGTTTATAGTATTATTGTATATACCACTTCATTAACTTTAACTCCCCTAATAAACCAGTTAACAAAAAAACCAAATTTAGAATACTTCCACAAAGAAAGATTTCCTTATCTACAAAAAATTCAACAAGAAATAGATAAAAACAAGGATATAATGTACTATCAAGAAAATCTCATTAGTTTGTTAATTTTCATATTACTAATAATGTTATCCTCAAAAATACCCCTACTTTACAACATAGGAATATTTTATCTATTTCCAGCCTTAATTACTATATGGATAAGCCTAGAAAAATTAATAGCTAATATTTACCAAAACTACCAAACTAGATTATTAGATCAGTATATAAAAAAACTAATCCAAAAAAATCAAAATCAAAAAGTTCAAAATCAAACATTCAACTTCTTATTACTAGAAATATTTTTTAATTCAATTTTACTAATAGTTTTATTTTATTGCATACCCAATCTAAAAATAGCAATACTTACAATACTAACAATACTTTTATTGTCAGGAAGAAGCAAAGATTACATTAAAGATCAAATCTTAACGTTTATACTATTAATTATAGATCTAGTAGAGAAAAAAGATAGATATACTTTTGATCATTCATACAGAGTAGCTTTAATAAGCTATAATATAGCCCAAAAACTAAATTTAGACTACAAAAATGTTGATAGGATATATAAATCAGCTCTCATCCATGATATCGGAAAAATCCTCATTCCAGATCAAATAATAAACAAAAAAGGAAAATTAACTAACGAAGAATTCGAAATAATAAAACTCCATGTAAAAGAATTAAAAAATATCTTAAATCCAATTTATAAATTTATCCAAGAAATAGTAGATATAGCAGAACTTCATCATGAAAGATTAGATGGTAAAGGATACCCCTACGGATATACTGCAGATAAAATACCGCTAGAAAGTAGAATACTAGCAATAGCAGATACGTTTGATGCACTCATAATAGACCGCCCCTACAGACCAGGCTTCTCATTCCAAAAAGCAATATCCATTCTTAAAGAAGAAGCAGAAAAAAATAAATTAGATCCCTTCCTAGTAGATCTATTCATCAAAATTATACCCCAAACAGAAATAATCGAAAGTATAAAACGAGTAAAAACAATGTTAAAAATTTATCAAGGCAAAATAATTGAAAACATAGTAGGTAACCTTACTAACTTCATAGACGAAATAATCTAAAAATAACTCTTCAAAAATAATTCCTGAAAAATAATTCTTAAAAACCAGAAACAAATAAAAAGGAGGTAGAAAATGTATAATCTCATAAAACTCTTGGAAGTTATGAACGATAAAGACGTAAAAGCTTCAGATCTACACCTAAAAGTAGGACTAAAACCAGCTTATAGAATAAACAAACAATTGATATTCTTTGGACAAGAACCTCTAAATCCAGAAAATATGATTCAAATCCTTAAAGAAAATTTTGATCCTAAGTACCTAAAAGAACTGGAAACCAACGGTTCTTTCGATTATGGATTAAGTATAGGAAAAACAAGATACAGATTAAATGTATTCAAAACACAAGGAGTAGTGGGAATATCCGCAAGAAAAATTTTAGAACCACCCCAAACCATAGAATCCCTTAATCTACCTTCAGATTTAATAATAAAAATAATAGAAAAACAAAAAGGATTAGTACTAATATCAGGAGTAGCAGGAAGTGGTAAAACAACTACAGCAGCAGCAATAATCGAATATATTAATCAAAACTATTCCAAAAGAATAGTAACCATCGAAGATCCCATAGAATACATCTTCGAAGATAAAAAATCATTTATAACTCAGCGAGAAGTATCGGTAGATACCCCATCGTTCGAAAAAGGACTAAAAGACGCTCTTCGACAAGACCCAGATATAATATTTCTAGGAGAACTCAGAGAGCCCCAAATCACACAAATAGCAATAAGTGCTGCAGAAACAGGACACATGGTTATAACTACTATCCACTCAGATAACACCATAAAAACCATTTACAGAATTTTAGATATGTTCCCAGATAAACAAAGAGAAATAATTAAAGAATCTTTTATGAACTCAATAAATTCCATAATTTGTCAAAAACTAATTAGCAGCACGAAAACAGGCAATCTAATGCCAGTAATAGAAATACTAACCTCCACTCCCACAATTAAAGGACTGATTAGAGACAATCAAATGGATAAAATCTATGAATACATACTCAATGGGGAATATGATGGAATGATAACCTTCGGAAAAAGCCTTAAAAAACTAATAGAAGAAGGACACATAACCAAACAAATCGCTATCCAACTTACAGATCACCCCGAAGAACTAATACATGCAGAAGAAAACAAAAGAGATTTCCTCTGGTAAACTACCTTAGTAATAAATACTTCTCCAAATAAATCCAATCGATTATTCCCTGTTGATACTTACTACAAAAATCAACAAAATCTTCTAGCTTTCCCCCCAATTCTCCCTTTACCCTCCAAAAATTAAAAACAAAAGAAGCAAATTGAGTAAAATTTTTTTTATTGCTAAAAAATACAGCCCTATCAAAATCAATAACTTTCACTTTTTTATCAATTATAATCACATGTTTAAAAGGTCTATTCCATTCATCTTTATATATTTTCTCATTGTCAAGTATCTGACAAATTTCAAAAACTTGTTTGAAAATTTCACTAATATAATCCTTACTAACTTGATTACAATTATAAAAATTAATTATCTGTTTAAGAGAAATTCCTTGTATTTTTTCCATTCTTATAGAAAGTTTTTCATTATCATAATTTATTAATCTAGGCACAAAATCATACTTTTGCAAAACTATAAGAGAATTTAACTCTCTTAAGAAATTAGAATACAATTCCCTACTTAGGAAAACTTTTTCAACAAAATTAGACTCAATTATTACTACACTATGTTTACCTTTAATCAAATTCATTGAAAAATTTTCAATAAATCTTTTCAATAAATCTTTGCCTTTACTGTAGATCTTGCTTGAAAATTACTTTCTGGAAAATTCGAAAGCTCTGACTGTAAATAAAAACTAATATAACTAGAAAATTTTACCTGCCCTTCAGAAAAGGTTTTATTTTTATAAGTCTCAAACATACTATAAGTATCAAAAGACTTTTTTTCAAAA
>CALFWH010000053.1 GCA_937927985.1 uncultured bacterium
CTTTTGAGGAAGATTTTTTCTCTTCTTGAGCTTTAAATTCATAGTCTATTATTATATCCCTTATTGAATTAAATTTATTTCCTTCATTGTACATTCCATTTATAAATGTTTTTGCTGTATTTGGCCAAACAGTATGTATAATTATTAGCCATAAAATTATAAAAATTTTATTTGGAATTGTTAAAATTTTATTTATGAATCTTTTCATAGTCTGTTTATAATAAATGAGGATATACTAAAGATAGTTTGATCTATATTATACCAGTTATACATATTTGTTATTTCATCTGAAGATGGAGAATTTCTTGGAGTACGTACTTTATTAGTTCTGGTAACAAATTTTAAATTACCTCCTTCTTTTATATAGAATTCAGCAAAAAATACTCTATCTGGTATACCTACTGGTACATACATGTTACTTATAGTGTAATTCGATGTAAGAATCATATGTAAAAGTTTTTCATTTTCTGTATCATCAAATATTTTTATTATTATTTCTGAATCATCTTTGTTTATTTCCCAGTAAATGAATATTCTGTATGGATCTAAGGGCAATGCAAAACTGTAATCGAAACCGTATCTTTCTGGTAGATTTACTTGGATTTCTTTTTTTTGAATTTCCTTTTCTGTTTGAAAACTACTTTTTAAATATTCTCTTGATAAGGTATTTTCGCTTATAAAAGTATATTCTTGTACATCTCTGATTGATATTTTATCAATATCAAATTTTATATAATTTTCATCTATATTTTTTTCTTTTATTGATTTGAACCATCTATATATAGTGCTTTTGGGGATGTTATATACTTCGGATATTTTCTTTATAGGCCAATTGTCTACTTTATGTCTGTACCATAATATTTTTACTATCTCTGGAATTGAAGAACTTTTTTCTTTCATTTTTTTCACCTCTTGATAGCTGCTATAGTTCAAATAATTTCTCGATCTATTTTTATATTTTTTATTTTTAGTTTAACTGGTCCTACTTGTACTCCTTCTTTAAAGATTATCAATACTAAATTTTCTCCTTGTTTTACGATGAATCCAAAATTCTTATTTTTTTCAAAATAAAAGTTTGTTATATCTATTTCTGTGATCCCTTTTAAGGCTTCTATTTCTTCATTGTTTACTTGACCAAAGTAATTATAATTTTTCCCTTTTATCATAATAATTTTTTCAATGTCTTTTAGTTGAAAAACTTTTTTTATTTCTTCTATTTTAGATGACAAGCTTTCATCCAAAATGTATTCATCTTTTTCTAAATCTATATTTGTTTCTTCTACATTTATATTTGATTCTTCAACTTTTATATCTAGTTCATTTATTTCTATATTTGAAAGATCTAAGTCTGATAAATCTAAATTTGATAAATCTAAATCTGATAAATCTAAATCTTCTATATTACCTATATCTATATCAAAGTTTACTGTTGTTTGCATCTCTTTTTGTTGTTTTTCTAATATAGCTGCTACTTCATCTATTATACTTTCTTTACTAAAAATTTCTTCCGAAGATTCCTGAATGTTAATTATCTCTTTATTAATTTCTCCAACTTTATTAATTCCTTCAATTTTATCTATTATTTCAATTTGATGTATTGTTTTATCTTCGGGTATTTGAATATTTTCAATATTTTCGTTTTCTCCTATTTTTATATTATCAGTTTCTATGTTATTAAATTCTATAGTTTCTTCAGTTTTATTAGGTATTTCAATTACATTAGAAGTTTCATTATTAAATTCCGTTGGTATATCTATGGTTTCTAATTTTTCTAAATCTATTAATGAAGGTATATTAATGATTTCTTCTTGATTATTTATTTCTACTTTTGTATTATCAAAGTTTTCTAGTTTGTCTCCTTGGAAAAAAAACTCTTTTTCTATTAGATTTTCTTTTTGAATTGATTCATTCTTTTCACTAAATTCCTCTTTTTGTATATAATCTTCTTTCTTTATAATAAATTCTTCCTTTTGGTTTAATTCTATTTCTAAATTTATTTCTTCTATCTTCTCAGGAAGTATATCTTCTATTGAGATTATGTGATCTTTTGACGGCTTAGTTCTAGTTTCTATATCTTCTATATCTATTTTACTAAATTCTGATAATAGATTATCTATATTTGTATTTTCTAACAAGGACTCTGTGTGTTTTAAATTATCTAATGATGAAGATAATTTGTTTTCAATTAGTTGATTTTCTTCAATTAGTTGTTTTTGTTCAATTGGTTGAATTTGTTCAATTGATTGTTTTTGCTCAATTAATTGGATTTCTTCAATTGGTTGTTCTTGCTCAGTTAATTGAATTTGTTCAATTTGTTCAATTTGTTCAGTTTGTTCAGTTTGTTCAATTTGTTCAGCTTGTTCAATTTGTTCAGTTTGTTCAATTTGTTCAGTTTGTTCAATTTGTTCAGTTTGTTCAATTTGTTCAGTTTGTTGGATTTCTTTAATCAATTGGGAATCTTCAATCTGCTGAATTTCTCCAACTTTTTGAATTTCATTTATACTAATTTGCGTTAATACTTCTTCTTTTTCTTTTAACAATTCTTCTTGATTTACTTCTTGAATTGATTCTTCTTGAATTGGTTTTTCTTGAATCAATTCTTGTTGAATCAATTCTTGAGGTATTTGTTGTGATAGCTCTTGAGGTTTTATTTGTTGAATTATTCTAAATAAAAATTCTCTTAAAATTCTTAATTCTTCTACCAATCTATCGGAAATCGAATAAATATTGTATAGTTTTAGATTATATGGATTAAAAAAAATGTTTTTTATAAAATCATCTACCATTGAGAATATTTTTTCATATATTCTTTTTATTTTTGATAATTTTTTAGGTGCTTCTTCTAGATATTTTTTTTGTTCTAGTTCTTGTAATATAGTTTTTGGGTTTTCAAGATAATTCTCTATTTTGATTATCATTTCATTAGATTCTAAATTTCCGAAATTTATTATTTCTTTTTTAGCTTGTTCTTTTTCTAAGGATAATTGAATAGATATTTCATCTATTAATTTTAGTAAATTTTCTAAATTTTCTGTGCTTTCTTGGTATTCTGGAGATAAGCTTTGTATAAGTATTTCTAGTTTATCTTCTCTAGATTCCAAAATTAGATTTTTATAATCTTCATAGTGAGTAATAATTTTTTTTATAAAATCTATTATTTCTTTTTTTTGTGGTGTATATAAGCTTTCTAGTTTTTGTATATAATCATTTTTGTTTGAGGATAAAAGAAGATTTAGTAATATATCTGATTGTTCTTTGATTAACATTCCAATTTTTATTTTTGGTTTTTAATTTCCATTTAAAAAATTCACCTAAATTAAAAAAAAATCCTATTTTATTTTGAAAAATTCTTCTATTTTATCAATTGTATAGTTTATTTCATTAATAGTATGGCTAAAAGATAAGAATAAAGCTTCGAAGGGAGAAGGAGGAAAATAAATTCCCTTTTCTATTAAATGTTTGTACATTTTGCTAAATATCTCTTTATTTGTTAATGAAGCAGTTGTGTAGTTTGTTACTTCTCCTTTAGTAAAGAATATACTTATCATTGAACCGTATCTATTTAAAACTAAAGGAATATTGTATTTACTTTTTATTGACATAATGCCTTCTTCAAATATTTGAGATAGTTCTTCTAAGTAGTTATAATTGCTTGTTTTAAGTTTAGTAAGGGTGGATATTCCTGCTGTTAAGGTTAATGGATTAGCGCTAAAGGTACCAGCTTGGTAGACAGGTCCCAAAGGGGCAAGTAAATCCATAATTTCTTTCTTTCCCGCTAATACTCCTATTGGTAATCCCCCTCCAATTATCTTGCCCAATATAACTAAATCAGGTTGATAATTGTTTGATATGCCCCCATATTCAAATCTAAAACCTGTCATAACTTCGTCAA
>CALFWH010000054.1 GCA_937927985.1 uncultured bacterium
AAAAAGAAAAAACAAAAAAGAATACAAAAAAGACGTTGAGTTTTAATAAATTAATTGAGAATTTCTTTGTTTGCATATATGATTAAATTTTGTTTTGACAAATAAGGGGTCAGCTTTTTACAAACTGACCCCTTGAAAAGCGTTAATTTCTGAAAATACTAATTTAGTTTCATTTTGAATTTTATTCCTACTTGGTTTATTGACATATCGCTTATGTTGTTACTTATGGAAGTTAGATTTTGATTATTATAGTACAGTATTATTGAATTTTTATTGTTTTTCATTTCATATTCTACTTGTCCTTTTATTTCCAGATTTTTGTAGTCTCCTATACCTGATGATAAATTTGGAAAATAATTTAATGAAACTAAGCCTTTTAGATTTTCTCTTATTCTCGTATTATAGCAAAGTCCAATTCCTATACCTCCCCAAGTATCTTTATCTTCCTGTTGATTCCATGAAGAATTCAGTTCAAATTGTTTATAAAGCAAAGAAGCCCATAAAGATTTATCTTCATTTAAAAGCTTATAATCTGCACTTATATTAAATTCTTTCCATTTAAGATTATAATTACTATTTCCTACATTAACTTTGTCACTACCAGAGGAATAATTAGTTGATATTTTAAATTTAGGATTAATTTGTGATTCTAATGATAATACTGGAGCAAGGAAGGAAAAAGAAGCAGTAACTGTCTTTAATCCTACAGCTTGCATCCCTGCTGATAATGTTAATTTAATTCCATTCTCTGATGAATATTTACTAACCTCATTAGAATAAACTGTATTTACTAACATTAAAAGTAACAATGTAATTATAATGAATCTAAACTTCATAATAATACTCCCCCTTATCTTCTATTAAGATTTATGAAATTCCAAAACTCTTCGGGAGTATTTGTTTTATAAAACCATCTAAAATTGCTTTGTTCTTGAGGCTTATCATTTGTTATATTGTAGTTAGGATTAGGGTTATAAACTCTAGGATTTAAAGCTAATGTAGCAGGAACAAATCCTTCATAGATTTGATAATTACTTGCATTAGAATCAGTTGCTTTGAAATATATATAGAAAGCTTGATTAGCTGGTATAGGTGGTATAGAAGGTGAGTTAATAGAAAATATTTTAGTTTGAGGGTAACTTAGTTGATCTTGTCCTGCCATTATACCAATTGTAGCACTTGAGCCGTTAATTGAACCATCATCACCATCTTGATCATTATTGTTTACATCTTTCATCCAACCATAAGAAAACTGTATATCATTTGTTCCTTCAAATAAAATAGCTTGAAATATTAATTGATTATCAGATTCATCAAATCCATCCCCAAACCATTGAACAATAAATTGCCTATTAGGAGAACTACCTTTGGTTATATACCACACTCTGTGACCTTCAGCACTAGTTCTTATAAATAAATCATCCCAGAAGGGAGCAATAAAGGAATTATATGGGCCGTGTGAACCACCTACTAAAACCTCATCCAACTGAGATACATTATTGTAATTGTATTGATCTTGATCAAAATTAATAGCATCAGGGTCAAATGAAAGGAAACCATTAGTACATACTACTACATCATTTCCAGCATTAAAAGTTTGAGTAAAGAATTTAAAATCGAAAGGTAACGCCCCAGACAATTGGTCTGAAGCATCATCACTACCATTTAAAGTACTTATTATATTAACACCTGGGTCATCTGATATATCATCAAAAGGTACTGCCTGATTAAAGCTTGATCCACCTGATCCACTTAGTAATATGTTATTAAGTCCTCCTCCTGAGGAATTAAAACATCCACTTAAAAGGGTAGATATAGAAACCATTATTAATACAGCAAGAATTACTAGAATACTACTTAATTTTTTATTTTTCATTTTATTCACCTCCCTATTTATTTCATTTTTTTACTTTTTTTATTTTTTACCTTTTTTATTTTCTTATTGTAGGATTTAGGAGGTTAAAAATTTATGAATGTAGAAAATTTTTTTATAATGAATTCTAAGGGGCGTGGGCTAACAAATAGATTTAAACACATAAAATTACTCGCTAATAGAAAAATCAAGGTAGGGAAACTACCCAGTAAATTTATAGAAGAAAAAAAACAACTAGATCTAAAAACACAAACAAATACCCAAGAAACACTAACTGGAAACCTAGAAATTTTTAAGTTCAACCAAAAAGAATCACAAATACTTACATTTAAAACAATCCAAGATTTTCAAAATGAAATAAAACAAATTAATCAGGAATATAATTATTTAATAAATATCGATACAAACTCACCTGTAAAAATAGCAGAAATACTTAAAAACATTATCCCAAATTTTGATGATTTAATAATTGAAGATATTCTTAATACAGATCAAAGAATAAAAACAGAAAAAAGAAATGAATTAAATTTTATCATTATTAAAGTCCCCACTAAAGAAAATATAAACGAAATTTTCTCTCCATCAATCCCTAAAGTTTACGAACAATTTAGTATAATATACTACAAAAATATTATAGTTATCTTCCAAGAAGGTATAGAAGGTGACCATCTACAACATATTAGAACCAACCTAGAACAATTAAGACAAAATAATACCGAATTTTTCATATACTACATCATAGACTTAACAGTCGATAAATACTTAGCTTTTCTGGAAGATATAGAAAACTACTTAATAGAAATAGAAAAGAAAATATTTGAACAAGAAAAAATAGATCTAAAAATACTTTATTTTTGTAGAGTAAACTTGGGAATTATAAAACGAGATTTTTTAAATTTACTAGAAACAGTTAATAAACTTAAACTTTTCTTTTTTACACCATCACTAAAGTATTACATACAAGACTTACTTGACCATATATACAAAACAATTGAATTTGTAGATAACCTAAATAGTTTCCTATCTTACCTCCTAGAGATTCATTTTTCATTTCTTAACGCTAAATTAAATGAGGGACTAAAAATTTTAACTATTATAAATACTGTTTTTGTACCTGCTATATTCATTGCAAGTATCTATGGAATGAATTTTGAAAACATGCCAGAACTAAAATGGAAATATGGTTACTTCTTTACCCTATTCTTAATCTTTTCCACTATAGTATTTTCATTGATCTACATAAAAAAGAAAAATTTATAATCTAGTAGGTAAGAAAATTGAGATTACAAAATTTGATTAAAATTTTCTTCTGGATATTCATATTTTTATATTTAACTTGGGGTATAGATTTACTTATTTTTACCTATCCAGATGAAGGGAGAAATGCTTATGCTACACTCCATATGATTAAAACTGGACAATTTATAGTGCCTTTTTATAACGGAGAAATTAGATATGATAAACCACCTTTACTTTACTATCTTGCTATTTTAGTTTATGAAGTTCTAAAAATTTTTAATTATGAGAATATAGAATTTAGCTTTAGATTAGTATCAGTTATTGCTACTTTTCTTTCTTGTATGGTAGTTTTTGAATTAAGTAAATATTTTTTGAAAGAGGAAATTTGCAGGTACTTTTCTGTTTTTATTTATGTTAGTATGGTAAATATCTTTATAGAATCTAAAGCTTTTGTACCTGAACCATTACTAACCTTTTTTATAAATTTTTCTCTATTAGCTTTTTATAAAGTTTATTTTGAGTACAGAAATAATGACAATCTATCTTATAGATGGATATATCTTTTTTGGATAAGTTTAGGATTTGCAATGTTATCAAAAGGTATAGTAGGTATTATAGTAACATTTTTAGTAATAACTGTGTTTCTGATGATACAAAGGGATTTGAGATTTTTAAAACAATTTTTTAAAAATATCTTTCCAGTAATAACAGGAATTTTAATAGGTTTTAGCTGGTTTATAGTAGTAGGAATAAAAACAAATGGCAGTTTTCTATATCACTTCTTTTTTGATCATAATATTGGAAGATTTACAGGAGCCTCAAATATGCATGTAAACCCTTTTTACTTTTACATACCAGTAATTCTTATTAATATATTACCAATTAGCGAATTGGCAATTTTATTTGCTGTTAAGCTATTAACTAACCTAAAACAAAAAATAAAACAAAATTCTAATAAGCTATTATTTTTGTGGGTTTATTTTGGGATTATTGTTATCTTTTATAGCTTGTCAAAAGGAAAAGTACATCACTATATATTACCCTCATTTACAGCCCTTTCAATATTAATTGCTTTTTTTATAGAGGAAATAAGAAATTCAAATGATACTAAAATTAATAAATGGATTTTAATAAATTTTATGATCCCTTTAAGCTTATTTTTCTTTAAAGTTCCTTCAGAATTTGAGAATTTAAAAAACAGTTTTATCTGGTTATTCTCTATATCAAGCATAGTTTATTACCTAATATTAAATTTTAACAGAAAACTAATTTTTATTACTACTTTCCTAAAAGTTTTATTATTTTATTACTTTGTAATTTCCAACATACCCTCAATATTTTACAATCAAAAAGAATTTATTGAAAGAATAAAAGATAAAACCTTAATAACCTTAGGGGATAAATCAACAGTAAGTTTCTATAATCTATACATTAATAACCAACCAATAACTTTTGACATCTTTTACATAAATAATACTAAATCTCTAAATTCGCAAACTATTGAATTAATAAATGAATCCTTAAAGAAAAATAAACAGGTTATGATATTTTTTAGAAGTAAAGAATACGATTTAATAAAGCAAGTTTTTAATAATTACAAATTTGATATTCGATCAATCACAGTAGCTCAATCAAATTTAATGGTAATTGAGATTAAAAATAAAATAAATGAAAACTAGAGTAAACACAATTGCTTTAGAATAAATTAAATTGCTAAGGATTTATGGATGTATTTTTTATAATTTTTAGTGCTGGTTTAGGAACTAGACTAAAAACTAATTTTCCAAAACCACTTTCTACCTTACTTAACTCAACCCTAATCGACTATAACATCAACTCAATTATTAAACTAACTCAACTATCTAAAATTAAAAATTTTATAATATACATAAACCTTCATAAATCTGCTGATAAAATATATAAACATATTACTCAAAATTACCATTGGTTAATACACAAAGGTAGATTAAAATTTCTCTTTGAACATAAACTATTGGGACATATTGGCACGATTAATAAGCTTAAATATCATATCCTAAGATATAATAAGTTAATAACCTTAAATTCTGATACATTTATACCAGATTTCCATACAGTTTTACTAAATTTAATCAATCACCCTTATGATTACATACTACTATACAAAATACCCACCAAATCCATAGAAGATTTACAAACCAAAACAATAACTCATTTTCTGATTGATAACTTAAAAGTAACTGGATTTACTAAAAATTTTGAAGAATTAAATAAAGCAGAATTAATCAATCTTTATACAGGATCAATGCTAATAAACATTGATAGGGAATTATCCCTAACTTTACTTGATAAAAAATTCAATGAATTGAACTTCCTAGATTTTATCAAAATTCTCATAAATAAAGGTTTGTATAGTTACTTTATTAGCAATTTTTATGAAGTAACTACAATTAAGGATTTACTCAAACTAAATGTTACTCTACTTTGTAAAAGTTTTTGTAAAATATTATTAGATTTGTAAAATATTATTAGATTTGTAAAATATTATTAGATTAATTTTTTAATCATCTACTACTCTTATTTTTCTTTCTTGTAAGTTATATATTCCAGTGATTTTGGTACCGTAATCTATTTCATGTTTAATATAATCTACTATTTGTTTAGTTATTTTTTCACCTGGAATAAGAATTGGTATCCCTGGGGGATAGGTAGTGATTATTTCAGCACAAATTTTACCTACGCTA